>NZ_DASQPW010000238.1:0-2715 GCF_035643755.1 Stackebrandtia sp.
GATTTTCTTGTTGTAGTACATCACCCAGTAGGCGACGTTCATGGGGACGCAGTACTGCTTGCCGTGGAAGGTGTACTGGCTGCGCAGGTCCTTGGAGATCCAGCCGTTCTTGATGGCCTTGTCCCAGATGTCGGTGGTCTCGGCGACCAGGTGATCGTCGACGAGCGCCCCGAGCGACGGGCCGGTCTGCCAGGTGAACAGGCCCGGGCTCTTCTTGGTGCGGAACGACTGCTTGATGAACGCCTCGTACTGCTCCTCATCGGAGTAGCCCGTGGTCTTCAGGCTGATGTCGGCGTCGCCCTTGCTCTGCGCGTTGAGCTCGTTGAAGTCGGGCTTCCAGGCGGCCTTGTTGGTGTAGAAGCTGAGCTTCCCGGTCGTGGCGCCGTCGTCCCGGTTGGTGCCGCCGCAAGCGACGAGCGCCAGGCAGGTGACCGCGGCCATGAAGCCGGCGACGACCTTCCGTGTTCTCATGTCGAACTCCTTTGTTCCTTCTTCGTACGGGGTTGGGGGCGGGTTGAGGTCGAAGTCAGGCTTCGCCGACGCGGGTGCCGCGGATCGAGGCCTTGACGGTGCCGAACCGTTGGCTGCGCGAGCGCGCGGTTCGCCGGATGGTGTAGGGGCCAACGGATGCCGGCACGATGAACGTTTCGGCGTAGTGGATCTGGTAGGGCTCGAACGCGCCCGTGGGGCTGACGATCTCGACCTCGTCGCCCTCCACGAGGTTGAGGACGTTCACGGTTCCGGCGGTGTCGTGGGTGGCCTCCCGGGAGAACCAGTGGCGGCGGACCTCGATGAACTCCAGCTCGTGCAGGCCGGTGCGCTCCTCGACGACGTCGCCGTCGTTGGACAGCTCGGTGACCTGGCCGACGAGGTTGTCCTCGGTCCAGGTGCGGTCGCGGTACCACTCGAGGTTCTTGGCGCCGTGGTCCAGGTGCACCGGGCGCGGGATGCCGTCGAGACCGAGGCGGCCCCAGTCCCACAGCTTGAACGTGAAGATGAACGGGGTCGCCGAGATCTCCAGCACCATCGAGTTGGCGCCCGAGCTGTGGATGGTGCCCGCGGGGATCAGGAAGTGGTCGTGCTTCTTGGCGGGGAACGCGTTGACGAAGCGCTCGGCGTCGAAGGGGCGCTCGCCGGTGGCGGCGACCCTGAGGTCCTCCAGCATCGCCTCGCGGTCGACGTCGTTCTTGGTGCCCAGATAGACCACGGCGTCGTCGCCGGCGTCCAGCAGGTAGTACGACTCGTCCTGGGTGTAGTGCATGCCGAAGGTCTGGTAGATGTAGTCGGTCAGCGGGTGCACCTGGAGGGAGAGGTTGCCGCCCTCCATGGTGTCCAGGAAGTCGAACCGGATGGGGAACTCGGCGCCGAACCGGGCGAAGGTGCGCTCGCCCAGCAGCGCCCGGGGCTGGGTGAGAACCAGGTCCAGGGAAGGGATCTCGACGATCGCGCCGTCGGCGTCGGCCAGCAGCAGCGAGTTCTCCTCGGGCACACAGTCGAAGCACCAGGCGTAGTTGGGCTGGCCGGGGTCGAGGTCGAGCCTGCGCTTCATCCACTGTCCACCCCAGACGCCGGGGTCGAAGAACGGGACGACGCGGAAGGGGCGGTGGGCGGCTCCGGCGATGGCGGCGCGGAAGGCGTCGCCGGTGATCATGCCGGGCAGGCGATCGGTGGGTTCGGCCGCGCCGATGGCATTGGCGTCGAACACGAAGTCAAGCCGCTCGAACATGGTGCGCTTGTGGCGGTCGGCCATCCGCCATTCCACGAAGAAGCCGCGCTTGTACTTGCGCAGCCGGTCGGCGTCGGGGTTGGCGGCCCGCCAGTTGGGTGCGCCGGCGCGCTGGCGCGCCTGGATCTCCCAGCGCGCCATGTCGGCCAGGACCAGCGCGTACGACGTCGACAGCCGCCGGGCCACCAGGTCGGCGCCCCATCCGATCAGGACGGTCGGGCGGTCGTCGGAGGCGACGGCGGCGGCGGTGGCGGCGAGGCGCTCGGCGTCGTAGTAGGCGTCCACGGTGGCGTGCGACATGACGCCGAACACCCGGTCGTCGGTGAGGTTGTCGGCGATGAACGCCTCGATCTCGGCCAGAGGCTTGGCGGCCGCGTCCTCGACGTCGACGATCCGCCACCCCGGCAGCGCGTCGGCGATCGCCTTGGCGATCAGCGGGAGGTCGGCGCCCGGGTAGGCGTCGACGACCGCGAGCGGCGTGCCGCCCGCGGCCCGGTCGGCGGCCGTCTCGGCCACCCGCGTCCACGCCGTTGCGCCGGTGAGCACGCGGGCATCGGCGGGAAGCGGCACGGTGGGCCGCTTCTCGTACTGTCCGACGGGGACGCCGGATGACGGGCTAGGGGTGGACACGAACGCTCCTTTGGGGACTGCCGTCGGCGGCGAGGACGGACAGTCCGCGCAGCACCGACAGGTCGGGTCGGTCGGGGATGACGAAGTCCGGCCGGTGCGAGCTGGTCCACAGGTGCTTGTGGACGTACGCCTCGAGCGGCTCGGCAACGGCGCGTCCGGCGCGCATGATGCCGCCGGACAGGATGACGACGGCGGGGTCGTAGGCGTGGCACAGCGACACGGCGGCGGCGCCCCAGGCGCGGATCGCCCGGTCGCGCAGCGCGATCGCCGCGGCGTCGCCGCCGGAGGCGGCGGCGAACAGTTGCTCGACGTCGGCGACGGCGTCGCCGCGCCTCGCCAGTTCGCGCCGCAGCGCCCAG
>NZ_DASQPW010000239.1:0-16882 GCF_035643755.1 Stackebrandtia sp.
TCGACACGGTCACCTCGCTGCGCCCCGTCGCCACACCCATCGAGGGCGAGGTCCTGGGACGGCGGGGCGGCAAGCCCGATTGGTGGCAACTCGACGAGACGCCCGCGTGCCCCGCCTGCGGCAGGCGGATGACGTTCGTCGCCCAGCTCGAGGAGGGTGGTGACGCCCTCAACTTCGGTGGCGGCGGACGAGGCTACGTCTTCGCGTGCCCGCCGTGCGGCACGGCGGCGTTTCTGTGGCAGCGCTAGTGCCCAGCAGCGTCATCTTGGTCAACCGCGTGTCGGGCGGTGGCACGGCCGCCTCGTGGAAGCCCGCTTCTTCGCCGTCACAGATCATGTCGTCAAGGCCGCGGCCTCGCGCAATCCGAGCACGTTCGCGATATTCCACAATGTCGCGCAACATCAACGTGCGATGCCGTCCCGCCGTGGTGCAGGGGATCTGGCCTTCGGCCAGCGGGCACCTTGATCACACTGTCGTCGGGACCTGTCGGCCGCGCGCTGTGCCGCTGAGGAGACTCGGGCAGCACGCGAGCGAGCGTGTCCACAACCACAGTGGTCTTTGTAATGCCGAAGCTGCGGTGGGAGAGCGTCCCCGAATCACCTGACGGTCTAGTGCCGATGGGTGTTGTCGGGTTGGGACGGGTCGCCTGGGTGCTCGAAGCCCTCGGCACAGCGCAGGTGGGTGCCGCGCTGGTAGTCGAGCCAGCGGGCGAATTCGCGTAGGCGTTCGCCGAGGCGCTGGCGGGCGGTCGAGTCTACTTCGGTGGGACGGTCGTCGGTTTCGTCGGCGACCGCGAGGTGCCAGCCGAGGCTGGACTCCACGGGGCCGATGGTTTCGCCGAGTTCGGCGCCGCGCAGGGCCCGGGTGAGGGGTTCGGGGAGGTCCTGGAGGGTCGTCCAGCCCATGGGGCGCAATGGTTCTCGCGCCGCGCCGTCGCGGGTGGGGGCCATGGCGTGGCGGAGGCGCCACCAGCGGGTGAGGCCCGCGGTCGCCGCGATCGGGGGGCCCGCGTCGGCCGTGACCGTTGCGAAGACCGCGCGCACCTCTACACAGGACTGCCAGGCGGCGGTGTTGATCGAGCCGAGCTGGACCGCGCCGATCGCGTCCAGCGCGATGGTGCCCGCCGTCAGGTTGCGGCGGGCGGCATCGCGGCGGCAGATCTCCTCGGTGAACAGCACCTGGGCCGTCCAGCGCACCAGTTGGCGGTCCTCGCTGCTGCCCACGATGGGCAGGACGCCGGCGCGGGGACCGTTGCGCAGGGTGGACAGTCGGGCGTCGAGGAGGGTGCGGGGTATGGGTTCGCCGTCGATCCAGCCGATCACGGCCGCGTCGCGTTGGGCGCGGGCGGCGGCGGCCTTGGCCGTGGGGGTGTGGTGGTGATGGTCGGGACCCGCCGAGATGGTGGCCGACATTCAGTTCACCTCCAGGCGGATGGCGGGGGCGTACATGACGCGGCCGTACCACATGAGCTTCACCATGACCCACCAGTGGCCGGGGGCGGCGTCGACGGGGACCGCGACGTCGAAGGCCACCTCGGAGGTGGCGCCCGCCTCGACCGCGAACGGTTGGGAGTAGGGGCCGATGAAGTCCCAGGTGCCCCAGGGGCTGACGGGCATGGCCTCGCCCTCGATGCGGGTCGAGGCCGAACTGGACAGTCCGATGGAGACGCGGGCGGTTCCGCCGGGCGACAGGGTGATCGGGTCGCTGACCGAGGTGATGTCCAGACCGAGGGCGCGTCCCGTCTCGGCGGTGGTGCCCTTGATCTGGATCTGGTGGTCAATCTCCTCGCCCGGGGCGGGCGGGAGGATGGCGTCGGTGGACGCGCCCGGGATCAGGACGCTCACGACGTCCTCGACCGTGTCGGGGCCCGAGTCCACACGCAACCGTGCGAAGTAGAGGCCGGGTGCGGCGTCGGGCGGCGGGGTGAGGGTGACGGGGAAGGCGGCGTGGCCGTCGGGAGGCAGCGCCACGGGGCGGGTCGCGGGCTCGGCGGCCCAGCCGTCGGGGGCGTCCACGGTGAGGGTGGAGGCGAAGTCGCGGTCGGTGTACTGGCTGGCGATCGTGACCTCGGTTTCCACCGCCCCGTCGGCGACGGTGAGCACCGTGGGGGTGGCCGCGATGCTGATCGGGAGGAAGCCCGCGGGGGCGGGGCCGCGGTTGTGGAGCCAGTAGCGGGAGTACACGGGCTGGGTGACCTCGCCGACCGCGCCCAGTGGACGGTCGCCGGGTTCCTCCGACGTGGACGGGCGGCCCGAGACCGTGGCGATCTGGGACCCGTCGAGGTCGAACGTCAGGACGCCGTCACCGCCGAGCGCGCCGCGCCGGGTGCTTTCCAGCAGGTCGAGCTCGTGGCCGCCGTCCCAGCCGAAGTGGGAGGCGACCGTGGCCGTGACGGGGCGTCCCGTGGTCTCGACCAGCCGCACCGTGACCCCGTCGGAGGCGGGTTTGGCGGTGCCCCAACCGAAGGCGCTGGGGTTGCCCGTGGGTTTCACCGTGGACACCTGCACCCGACGCTCGGGGATGACCGTCAGGAGACAGTGGCGCGCGGGCAGCCGGCCGCCCGTGGCGGCGCCGACCCGTACGCGCAGCGGGTTGCTGAAGCCCTGGCCGTGGGCGACGAGGTCGCTGGAGCGCCAGTCGCCCTCGCCCGACACCAGCGCGTACTCGAAGTCGTGGGTCCAGTGCTGCAGCTGGAAGGCCGACCCGTCGGGGGCGCGGCGCTGGGGCGGGTCGAGCCACACGCCCGACGGCCAGCCCGTGCACGAGCGCATCAGCGACAGGTGCATGCCGCCCGAGGTGTCGACGGCGAAGCCGGGCATGCCGTTGGACAGCACGCCGACGGTGTGGGAGTCCAGGGGCGTGGTCGATCCGCCGTCGATCGCGGTGACGTCGGCGACGGTGTGCTCGGCGAACTCGGCGGCGAAGGACGCGATCTCCGCGCCGAGCCGCCCCGCGTCGGCGCCCGCGATGATCACGGCGGGCAGGGCGCGCGGGCCGCGCAGGTCGGCGTTGGCGACCCACGACTCCTCGACGGGGCGCGTCGGGGGCACGTACACCCGCGCCGCGCCCGTGTCGGCCAGTTGGCGCTTGAGTTCCTCGGAGAACTCCTCACCGGCGGCGTCGAGGATCTCGGCGGCCAGCGGGTTGGTGTCGGGTCCCCCCAGCACGATCCGCACGTCGGGCAGGTTGGAGTCCACATGCAGCCATCCGTAGCGGGTGCCCGCCGCGGTGGAGGTGGTGGCGGTGACGCCGACGCGGGCCATGGCGATCACCAGGTCGCGGGCGTGGGGCGCGGCGTTCTCGGGGCCGTCGACGACGACCTCGGCGATGGCGATCGCGGCGTCCGACAGCCTGGCGCCGGAGGCGTCGCGCAGCCGCAGGCGGGCGGTGGACGACAGGGCGAAGAACGTGTTGGCGGGGTTGTCCAATGTCCACGGCGCGACGGCGGCGTCGGTCTCGGGCATGGCGAAGCCGCGCGCGATGACGGCTCCGGCCACTTCGGACACGGGGCGGGCGCCGGGGATGTCGATGCCGAACTTGACGCGCAGCAGCTTGTCGGAGCCCGTGAAGTCGCGCACGCGGGTGCGCAGGTCGAGGCGGTCGAGGCCGTGCCACAGGGTGGCGCGCTGCTCGTACACGACGTCGCCGACGGTGCCCGTGACCACGATGCGTTGCGCGGCGGGCGAATGCTGCACCACGGCGGTGCGCGCCTCGGTGTCGGCCGAGGAGATCACGGCGCCGGTGGGCACCAGGTGCCAGGGGCCCTCGCCGAATTCGGGGTGCTGGTCGTATTCGTCGTACACGCGCAGCTCGTTGCCGATCTCGCCGTGGCGGATCAGTTCGCGGCCCGTGGCGATCTCGCGGATGCTGGACAGCCCGCCGCCGCGCCGCGCCGAGGCGGTGACGTCGAAGTATTCGTTGGCGATGGACGTGCCCAGCACCGTCGACCAGCCCTGGGTCGCCGAGGACGGGCGCGCCCACCAGGTGCGCCAACCCATCCCGGGAACCTCGGACGCCACAAAGGACACCACGGTGCGCTCGGGCGACGTGGCCTCCACGACGCACGGTACGTCAGCGCCGCCGTCGTCCACGATGTCCACACCCGACGCGTAGCCCGCGCCCAGCTCCGCCCGCACCACGTCGGTGCGCGCGAACGCCAGGGTGTTGAACACGGTGACCGCCTCGCCGTCACCGCTGGTGTCGACGCGCTCGGAGGCGATCACCTCCATGGCGGTGTCGCGCACCTGCGCGGCCAGGTCGTGGGCCTCGCGCCAGCCCGTCACCAGGTCGATGTACACCTGGTCGGACTCGGAGCCCGTGATGCCGTCGTGGTGGGCGCCGAAGGCCAGCTGCCGCCACACCTTGTCCAGCGCGGCCTCGGGGTACCACCCCAGCCCCAAAAGCGACGCGAACGTCGCGAGCTTCTCGGCGTCGGCCGCGGCGGCCTCGGCGGCCCGCTGCGCCTGCTTGGTGTCGATATAGGACACGTCCTTGCCGGTGTACAGCGGGTTCATGTCGCGGGTCTGCGGACTGGGCGCGATGCCGCGCTCGGTGAGCTCGGCGTGCACGGCGGCGAAGAAGTCGCGCGGGTTGCCGCAGACGAAGCGCGGCCACACGTACTTGGCGTTCCATTCGCGGTGGACGCCCGTGACCCACTTGTTGGGCGGGGTGTAGTCGGTGCCGACGGGCAGCAGCGTGTTCCTGGTGGACGCCACGGGTTTCAGGTCGAGGAAGAGCTCGTACACCTTCTGGCAGGCTTCGCCCAGTGTGGCCGCGGAGTCCATCCACCAGCCCGCCGAGTAGTGGTACGGCATGTAGTGCGTCAGCACCCCGCGTCCCGACGGCGAGATCCACTCGAACTCGGCGGGGAACTGCATGTGGCGGGAGTCGCCGCCCGATTCGTTGAACTTGTTGAGGATCGGTCCCCATTGGTGGAACGGGCCGCGCGCCCAGGAGCTCGAGGTGAGGCCCGCCTCGTGGACCAGCCCGGGAAACTGGGGGTCGTGGCCGAATACGTCGAGCTGCCAGGCGGTCTGGGGGTCGGCGCCCATGATGGACTTCTGGTACCCCACGCCGTAGACCAGGTTGCGGATCGTGGTCTCGGAGCCGGTGAGGTTGGTGTTGGGCTCGTTGTACGTCCCGCCCATCACCTCCACGCGGCCCTGCGCGATCAGCTCGCGCAGCCTGTCGCGGTACTCGGGGTGGACGTCCCAAAACGGCTTCAGGTAGTCCACTTCGGCCAGCACGAACATGTAGTCGGGGTCGGATTCGGCCATGTCGAGGTGCGCGCGCACCAGGTTGAATCCATTGTGCTCGAAGACGGGGCGGGTGGTGCCGTCGTTGCCCTGCAGCTCCCAGGTCTGGGTGTAGGCGGCCTGGGTGTTCCACCACACGGGGTCGTAGTGGAAGTGCGACACCATGTACATGGTCCAGCCGGGCTCGGCCACGACGATGTCCACATTTCGGGAGTCCCCGCCGGCGGTCACGGTGGCCCGCACCGTCGCGCCGGGCAGCGCGTCGACGTCGAGCGGCACCTCCACGACGGTCTCGCCGTCGCCGTCGGGGACCTCGGCCGCGCCGCGCGCCTTGTCGCCGCTGACCTCGATCGACGCCCCCGCGTCGGAGGCGGTGCGGCTCACCTTGACCCGCAGCACCTGGCGGGGCTCGGCCTCGGAGCCGACGAACAGTTCGGTCGCCTCGGCAGAGACGATGGTTGCGGCCATGATCATTCTCCTAGGTAAGCGCTTGCTGGGACGGTACCCGTACGCCATCGCGATGTCGAGATGGCGCGGAGTAATCGAGATCTCAAATCCCACGGGTCGTCGCGGACGGCCGCGTCCGCCGCCCGATCTGACCCATCGGGCGGCGGACGCGGAGGGGCAGCTCAGGCGAGGGCGCCTGAAACTTCCTTCGACCACTGCCAGGGGGAGTCCGTCCCGCCCGGCAGCGAATTGAAGTACTCCCACCCGGCGATGCCGCCGAAGTCGGGGTACTTCTGCTTGAGCGATCCGATGGTCGACTTCAGGGTGTCGATGTCGACGTAGCCGGATCCGCAGTTGTCGGGGTTGGTGAGCGTTCCCGCCACCACCTTGGAGGCGGGAACCACGTTGTGGCCGGCGATCGCGTCAAAGTCGGACGTGGAGTCCAGCGATCCCCATCCACAGTAGAACTGGGTGTTGAACCAGCTGATCTTGTCTCCGCGGTCGCGGTACAGGTCGTCGTAGTTGAAGCCCGACAGCCCCCCGCCGCCCGACAGGTCGGTGGCCACGGGGGCGAGGGTGACGATGAACCCGTCGCCGAAGTCGGTGCGCAGCGCGTCGATCACCTTCTCGATGCCCGCCAGCGACATGTCCTCCTCGACGTCCAGGTCGACACCGTCGAGTTTGTACTTGCTGACGAGGTCGCGCAGCACGGGATAGTAGGTGTCGAAGTCGGTGTCGAGCCGCTGGAAACTGCCCTTGGCGGCGCCGCCGACCATCGCGGTCACCTTGACGCCCTTGGCCTTCACCGCGTCGAGGTCGGCCCACATCTGGTCGTAGCGGGAGTCGCCGGGCGGGTTGTCGTTGAGCGTGACGATGTTGGCGGAGTCCTTGGCGTTGAGGTGGACCGCGCCCACGATCACGTCCGTGGCGCCGTTGTCGGCCAAAGGCAGCGGTGACACGTACGTGTCACCGGAGTACTGCGTCTGGTAGTACACCGCGGTCTGATGCGCGGCGTCGGTCTTGTCGTGGTGCGCGGGATCGGCTTGCGCCACCGCCGCGGTGGTGAATGCCGCGGCCATGGCCACGGCGATCGAGGCGATCAGCCACCGGATGCGTTTCGTCCTCATTGTCTCTCCTGTTTTCCTTGTGTGGTAATGACTTCAGCCCTTGATCGCCCCTTCGGACACCCCCCTGAAGAAGAACCGTTGCAGCACAGCGAACACGATCACGATCGGGATGAACGCGATCATGGTGCCCGCGGCGATGAGGCGCGGGTTGGCGCTGAAGGCGCCGTTGAGGTACTGCAGGCCCACGGTGAGCGTGTATTTGTCGGGGTCGTTGAGCACGATCAGCGGCCACAGGAAGTCGTCCCAGGCGCCGATGAACGCGAAGATCGTGACGACGCTGAGCATGCCCTTCACGTTGGGAAGTCCGATGTGGATCAATCTCTGCCACGCGTTGGCCCCGTCCATCACCGCCGCGTCATCCATTTCGGACGGAATGGCCTGGAACGCGGCGCGCATCAACAGCACGTTGAGCATTCCGATCGCCTCCGGCAGCGCCACACCCACCAACGTATCGGACAGGCCGAGGCCGCGCACCGTGACGAATTTCGAGACGATGGTGACCTCTCCGGGCAGCACCAGCGTGGCGATGAACGCCGCCGCCAGCAGTTTCGCGCCCCGAAACCGCAGCTTCGCCAGGGCGAATCCCGCCATGGTGGCGCCGACCGCGTTGCCCGCGACCACCAGCACCGCCACGATCAGCGAGTTGGCCACGTACGACCCGATGGGGATGGTCTGGCCGACGCGCGCGTAGTTGGCGAGCGTCGGGTCCGACGGGATGAAGTGGGGCGTGGCGGTGTAGATGTCCTCGTCGGGGCCCTTCAGCGAGGTGGACAGCTGCCACAGGAACGGGCCGACGCAGATCACCAGGATCAACGCCAGCAACGCGTACCGCGCGGCCTTCTCCCGCGGCGACATGACGTTGAAGCCGCGCGTCCTCACGGCGCCGCCTTGCGGTTGAGCCGCGCCAACAGCAGCATCGGCCCGACGGTGATGATGAACAGCAGCACCGACAGCGCCGAGGCGTAGCCGAGGTTGCCCGTGAATCCCCTGCTGTACAACTGGATCAGCATCACCACCGAGGCGTCGCGCCCGCCCGCGCCGCCGTTGCCGCCACTGAGGACGTACAGCTCGGAGAACACCCGCAGCGCCGACACCGTGATCAGCACGCTGATCAGCAGCATGGTGTTGCGGACGCCGGGGATCGTCACCGACACGAAGCGGCGCACCGCGCCCGCGCCGTCGATGGCGGCGGCCTCGTGCAGTTCGCGGCGCACGTTTCCCAGGGCGGACAGGTAGATGATCATGTAGTACCCGAGTCCCTTCCAGACGGTGAGGCTGATCGCCGACAGCAACAGCAGCCAGCGATCGGTCAGGAAGGGCAGCGGCTTCGACAGGAACCCCAGCTGGTGGGCGAGGCCGTTGATGGCGCCCTGGTCGTCCAGGAGCCACCCCCAGATCAGCGCCACCACGACCGCCGAGGCGATGACCGGGGTGTAGAACGCGGTGCGGAAGAACGTGATCCCGGGCAGCCTGCGCTCGGCCGTCACGGCGATCAGCAGCGGTAGGAATGTCAACAGCGGCAGGCATATCAGCATGTACACGATGCAGTTCACCAGCGCGTACGACAGCTGGTCGTCGTCGAGCATCCGCTGCGCGTTGGCGAACCCCGTGAAGTGCCCGCCGCCCAGGGGTTTGGCGTTGGTGAACGCCAGGATCAGGGTGTTGACGGCGGGCCACAGGCTGAACACCACCAGCCACGCCGCGGCGGGCGCGACCAGCAGCCACGGCGTGAACCAGCGGTGGGGGTTCAGTCGTTGAGCAGCTTGTCGCATTCGTCCACCGCGGAGTCGAGCGCCTTGGCGGAGCTGGTCTTGCCGCTCATGGCCAGGGCGATCTGTTGGGCGATCTTCTTGTTCATGGCGTCGTTGATGGTCGGCGGGGTGAGGAGCCTGGCGTCCGACAGCGAGGAGAACGCGATGGTCTTGGCGTCGCCGGCGGGGGTGCCGTCGCTGGAGGAGAAGAACGGGTCCTTCGCCGATGCCTTGGTGGACGGGAAGATCCCGGGCACCAGCTTGGCGAACTTCTTCTGGTTGGTCGCGCTGGTCACCCAGCGGGCCAGTGCCACCGCGGTGGGCAGGTTCTTGCTCTTTTTGGACACCGACATGCCCTGGACGTACAGCGGCGGGGTGTCCAGCGCCGTGGACGGGACGGTCTTGGCGGCCATGGACGGGTTGTCCTTGGCGGTGTCGGAGATGAAGTTGCCGCCGCCGGTGGTCCAGGCGACCTTACCCTCCACATAGAGCTTGCTGTTGCCCTCGTAGTCGTTGTTGAGGACCTTGGGCGGCAGCAGGCCGTCGCCGTATGCCTTGCGGTACTTGTCGAGCAGCTTCACCGCGTCGGAGGTGTTGAAGGTGAACTTCTTGCCGTCGTTGGACATCACCTTGACGCCCGCGTTGACGAAGTCGGCCAGGGTCGGCATGCGGCTCATGAGGTACACGTCGCCGTGCGACCTCTTCCTCATGGTCTTGGCCTGTGCGATCAGCTCGTCCAGTGTGGTCGGCGGCTTGGCGGCGTCCAGGCCGTACTTCTTCATCAACGTCTTGTTCCAGTAGTTGACGTCGGTGTTGAGGTACCAGGGATACCCGTACGTCCCCTCCACGCCCGGGTATTTGTACGCGTCGATGCCGCCCGACACGTATTCCTTGGTGAGCCTGTCGTCGGCGGCCTTGACGTCCAGCAGCAGCCCCTGCTTCGCCAGCGGATACGCGAAGTCGGGCGGCAGATTGACCACATCGGGCAGTTCGTCCTGGGACGCCTGGTTGAGCACCTTGTCGGCGTAGCCGTCGCCGGGCTGGTCCTTCCAGTGCACCTTCGTGCCCGGATACTTCTTCTCGAAGCCGCTGACGAGCTTTTCGATGTAGTCGGAGTAGTTGGCCTTCAGCGCCCAGGTCTGCAGGGTTACCGAGCCCTTCACCTCACCGGTCACGTCGGGCTGGTCGTCGTCGGCCCCGCCGCCGCCCAGCCCGCAACCGCTCAATGTGGTCAGTGTCAGGGCGGCGACGGCCACCGCCGCTAGTCTCGCGCGCATGGTGGTCTCCTTGTGTCCGCCGCGACCGGCTCCCGGTAGGGCGGGGGTATGGTTGCCACTTGAGAATGTGGCCGCTAAACCGGTCTAGTGGCGAGATTATTCACCCCGCGCACCGCCTGTCAATACCTGCACGCATTTGAACGTTTAAATTCCTGGAGATCATGAGCCGTCCGACCATCGCCGACATCGCCGCCGCGGCAGGAGTATCCAAGGGCGCGGTGTCGTTTGCCCTCAATGGACGCCCCGGTGTCAGCGAGCAGACCCGCCAGCGCATCCTGCGCATCGCCGCCGACCTCGACTGGCACCCCCACAGCGCCGCCCGGGCGCTCAGCGGCGCCCGCACCCACGCCGTCGGCCTCGCCCTGGCGCGCCCCGCCCGCACGCTGGGCATCGAGCCGTTCTTCACCCAGCTGCTGTCGGGCCTGCAGGCGACGCTGTCGACGCATTCGGTGGCGCTGCAACTCATGATCGTCGAAGACACCGCCGCCGAGATCGCCACCTATCGGCGCTGGGCGGGCGAGCATCGGGTGGACGGCCTGGTGCTGGTCGACCTCCAGGCCCGCGACCCGCGCCTGGACGCGGTGGAGGCGTTGAAGCTGCCCGCCGTCATCGTCGGCGGGGCGGGGCGCGTCGGCGAGCTGTCCAGCGTGTGGGTGGACGACCGCGAGGCCATGCTGTCCATAGTCAACTATCTGGCCGCGCTGGGGCACGCCCGCATCGCGCACGTGTCGGGCCTGCCCGACCTGCAACACACCCGCCGCCGCTCCCGCGCGCTGCGCGACGCGGCGTCCAAACTCCAACTGGCCCAAGCCGACTCGCTGCCCACCGACTTCAGCGACGCCGAGGGCGCGGCGGCCACCCGGGCGATCCTGTCGGCGTCCGAGCCGCCCACCGCGATCGTCTACGACAGCGACGTCATGGCGGTGGCGGGCCTCGGGGTCGCGGCCGAGATGGGCGTGGCCGTGCCGCGCGAACTGTCCATCGTGTCCTTCGACGACTCGACGCTGACCCAGGTCACCCACCCCGCGCTCACCGCGCTGACCCGCGACACCTACGCGCTCGGCGAGCGGGCGGCCACGGAGCTGTTGGCCGTCATCGACGGCGATCCGACCGCCAACCACCAGTTCCCCACCCCGACTCTCACGGTCCGGGAAAGCACCGCGCCACCCACTGGACGCGGGCACTAAAGCGTTTTAGGCTGCTGTGACCCCGTTCCGACTGAAGGAGCCACCATGGCCGCGCGGCCTCGCTTCGGTGCCAACTACGTCCCGTCCTCCCAGTGGTTCTACAGCTGGCTGGACTTCTCCGCCGACGCCGCGCGCCGCGACCTGGACGACCTGGCCTCCATCGGCCTGGACCACGTGCGCGTGTTTCCGATATGGCCGTGGATCCAGCCCAACCGGGGCCACATCCGCCGCGCCCCCATCGACGACCTGCTGACGCTCATCGACATCGCGGGCGAGCGCGGCCTGTCGGTGGCGGTGGATCTGTTGCAGGGACACATGTCCAGCCACGACTTCCTGCCCGCGTGGGTGCTGACCCACCACCACCGCAGCGTCTTCACCGACCCCGCGGTGCGCGAGGGCATCGCGCGCTACATGGACGTCGTCGCCCGCGCGGTATCCGAAAGGGACAACGTCTTCGCCATCACCCTGGGCAACGAGGTCAACAACCTGTGGCCGTACTTCGACACGACGTCGGCCGCCAGCCGCGAATGGGCGAGCGAGCTGCTGGACGTGGTGGCCGCCGCGGCGCCGAACGTCAAGCACCTGTACTCGGTGTTCGACGCCAGCTGGTACCACCCGCAGCACCCCTTCGACCCCGCCGATTCGGTGGACCTCGGCGACCTCACGACCGTCCACTCCTGGGTCTTCAATGGAGTATCCGACATCGACGGACCGCTGGGGCCCGCCACCGTCAGCCACGCCGACTACCTGGTGGAGCTGGCCGCCGCCACCTCCACCGACCCGAACCGTGGCGTGTGGTTGCAGGAGATCGGCGTGCCGCAACCGTTCGTGCCCGCCGCCGACGCCGCCGAGTTCGTCGACCGCACCATGTCGTATGTGGACTCCAACCCCGCACTGTGGGCCGTCACCTGGTGGTGCTCCCACGACCTGGACCGCGGCCTGCTCGACTTCCCCGACCACGAATACGATCTGGGGCTCTTCACAGTGGACCACGAGGCGAAGCCCGCGGCCCGCGCCCTGGAGAAGTACATCGCCTCCCGCCGCCCCGGCGCTCCCGCGCGGCGCGTCGCGCTGGAGTGCCCCATCGACCCCCATTCCCACCCCGAGCGCCGCGCCGACATCGCCCCGGGCAGCGCCTTCCACGCCGAGTGGGTGCGCC
Source organism: Stackebrandtia sp. (assembly GCF_035643755.1). Taxonomy (NCBI): domain Bacteria; kingdom Bacillati; phylum Actinomycetota; class Actinomycetes; order Glycomycetales; family Glycomycetaceae; genus Stackebrandtia; species Stackebrandtia sp. The sequence goes on from NZ_DASQPW010000239.1 coordinate 12,204, forward strand.
GCCGCGCCGACGGCCCGATCGCCATCGCCTCCCCCACCTGCGGCATCGACGAGTCGTACCTCGCCGCGCGCGGCATCACCGAGGTCACGCGCGGCGAGTACTAGCCCCCGTCATCAGACGGCGGCCATGTCCTCCTGGCACATGGATTTGCGCAGCACCGCCAGGTGGGTGGGTGCGGCTTCGTTCCAGCGCTGCCGCCCGGCGTCGGTGAGCCGCAGCGCCATGGACCTGCGGTCGTTCTGGCACATCTCGCGGACCACCAGGCCGGCCTTTTCGAGGCGGGTCACGGTGCGCGACAGCGCGCTCTGGCTGAGATACATGGTGGCTTCGAGATCCTTCATCAGGACCTTCTCGGCGGAGTTTCCGCATTGGCCGCTGATCGATTGAAGGACCTGGAACTCGCTCAGCCCGAGGTCGTGGTGGAGCTGAAGCTGTTGTTCGAGTTCGCAGGAGGTGGTGTGAACGATTTGAAGTGTTTCACACCACGCTGTGCGCACCTCGTCGTCCGTCCTGAGGTTCATGACCAGGACATTAACATGTCAAGTCATTAAATGTCCACACGAATTATGCCTTGGCATTTGATGCGTTGGCATGTAAGTTGATCGACGTGACTCTTACTGAAGCAAAACCCCAGCCTGAGACCCTGACGTCCCCCGAAACCCCCGCACCCCACGCCCGCCGTTGGGGCCCGAAGCTGTGGGCCATCTTGTTCGTCGCCGGATTGGCCATGTTCCTGGACGCCCTCGACGTCTCCATGGTGGGAGTCGCGCTGCCGTCCATCGGCGGTGAGCTGAAGCTGGACACGGCGAGCCTGCAATGGATCGTCAACGGCTACATCCTTGGCTACGGCGGACTCCTGCTCCTGGGCGGACGCGCCGCCGACCTCTTGGGCCGCCGCAAGGTCTTCCTCACCGCCCTGGTGGTGTTCGGCCTGGCCTCCCTCGTGGGCGGCCTGGTCGAAAACGGCGGGCTGCTGATCGCCACGCGCATCATCAAGGGCGTGGCCGCGGCATTCACCGCACCCGCCGCCTTGTCGATCATCACCACCACCTTCAAGCAGGGGCACGAGCGCAACCGCGCGCTGTCGCTGTTCACGGTGTTCGGCGCCACGGGTTACGCCTCGGGCCTCATCGTGTCGGGCCTGTTGACGGGCGTCAACTGGAGACTGACGTTCTTCGCCCCCGTCGCGGTGGTCGCGGCGGTCGTCATCGCGGCCTACTTCGTGGTCCCGAAGACCAAGCCCGAGTCGGGCACCATCGACTACGCGGGCGCGGCGACCCTGACGGGCGGCATGCTGGCGGCGGTCTACACCATCGTCACCGCGCCGAAGGCGGGCTTCACCCCGCTGGTGATCGTCGCGGTCGTGGCCGCGGTGGTCCTGCTGACGGCGTTCTTCGCCATCGAGCTGAAGGTGCGCCACCCGCTGGTGCGGCTCAGCATCCTGAAGGTCTCCTCGATCGTGCGCGCCAACCTGGCGGCCCTGGCGATCTTCGGCTCCTACCTGAGCTTCCAGACCATCGTGTCGCTCTACCTCCAGAACACGCTCCACTGGGGACCGCTGCACATGGCCCTGGCCCTGGCGCCCGCGGGCGTCATCGTGGCGATCCTGTCGCCGATCGCGGGCAAGCTCATCGACCGCTTCGGCACCGCCCCGATGATCGTGGCGGCGATGACCTCGTTCGTCGCTGGCTACGCCTGGTTCATCCTGCGCGGCGGCAGCCCGCACCCCGCCTACTTCACCGACTACCTGCCCGCGTTCCTGCTGCTGGGTCTGGGCTTCGCGCTCGGCTTCTCGGCGGTGATGGTGCAGGCCACCGACGGCATCGACGACGACGAGCAGGGCCTGGCCTCGGGCCTGGTCCAGACCTCGGGCCAGATCGGCGGCGCCGTGGTGCTGGCCGTGGTGACGGGCCTGATCAGCGGCACGGTGGCGACCAACATCGGCGCCTACCGCCCCGGCCTGTACATGGTGACGGTCGTCGGCGTGGTCGGTCTGGTCGCGGCGGTCAGCGCCCTGGTGGTGCGCCGCAAGCCCGAACTCGACGCCGCATAGGACGTCAACGGCGTGGTGAAGGGCGTCGGGATCGGTTGTCACCAACCGATCCCGACGCCCTTCTTCCTGGCATGTAGGCGGTGAGGCCCGTACCGGCAATGCGGGTCGCGGTCCAGGTGCGGGCGTACGGCGGCGGCCCGTCGGCCGTCTTCGCCAGGGCCGCGGTGGGTTCGTCGGCGGCACGGCGCTCCACAGCGGCCACGGTGATGTCGCGGTTGTTACCGGAGACGTCGGCCGAGGCGCAGCCCGCGTAGTACGCGATGGGCGGAGCCTTTGTCCCCGTGACCAGGCACGGGGCGCGCAGGCCGAGGCGGTGCAGCGCGTCGGCGACGGTCGCGTAGCGGGCGGTGTTGGCCTCGGTGCCGAGCAGGTTGTCGCGCAGATCGGCGTACTGCGTGCTCAGGTGGGCGGCGAACAGCGTGACCAGGCCCGCCACGGCGATGGTTCGCGCGGTGTCGGTGCGGACGGATCTCACCACGCGGATCGCCAGTGTGGCAAGGGGCAGGGACAGCAGGGCGTAGGCGGGCAGCAGGAAGCGGGGCGCGGAGTAGTTGAGGAGCAGCAGATACGGCACGGCCAGCGCGGTGGCACACGCGACGGGCAGCAGCGTGGCGGCTGGCTTCCGCACCCGCACCGCCACCACCGACGCGGCGACCGCCAGCGGAGGCAGGGCCAGCCACCACAACGTGTGCCCCACGGGCGGGGGCGCGCTGGTGCAGGGGCGACACAGCAGCGGGCCCGAGAGGCCGCGCCACGCGTTGCCGACGTTCCAGTGCGGCCACATGCCGCCTTCGGCGGAGCCCGAGGCGACCAGGCGCCCGGTGACGCCGCCCCAGCGGACATACGCCTCGACGACCCACTGGGCGCTACCCAGCGCGAGCCCCACGACCACGGCGACGACGGGGATCGGCCGCCGCCAGGCCCTGACCAGCACCGCGGCGACCACCAACGCCGCCGCCAGCCAAACGCCGTCGGAAAATCGAACGAGGGTCGCGGCCGCCACGCAACCCGCCATGGCCACGGGCGCGCGCCGCGACGCGTTCGGGGCGACGGCGCGCAGGAACCACCCGACGGCGGCCACCGCGACCAGCGCCACCCACAGGTTGGGCATGACCTCGGGGCCGTACAGCACCGTGACCCACAAGGTGGCGAACATCAACGCGGCCAGCGCGACCGCGACGCGGCCCAGTATCGGCTGCCAGACCCGAAAGGCGGCCCACAGCGCGACCGCGGACGCCAGCGCCAGCACGACGCGCAGGACGATGGTGGAGCCCGTAACGGCCAGCACTGGGGCGACGAGGAGGCTGATGCCGCGCGAACGCGGGGCGCTGAAGAAGGCGGCGGGATGACGTGGGTCGACCTGGGAGATATAGACGGTCTCGTCCCAGCCGAGGTGAAGGTGGACGACTACGAATGCCAGCTGAAGTACCACGAAGAGCGCGGCAACCATCCCCAGCCATGGCATATGGCGGACGGTGGCTGCTCTCTTGGCCATGGGCCGCAGCTGCCTCGGCTGGGTCATGCTGACCATGGCGGCCCTGCTTTCCCCTGAGAAGCGCGAACGCGGGTGTCATACCCGACCGACGGCCGACCCTACAAGATGTAGGGTAGAACGCATACTACACCCTGTAGGGTTTAACCACTGTGCGTTTCGGGGACATGGCCTTGTATTTCGCTTGCAGGTCTCCTGCCCACCCCAACGTGTGTCTGAAGTGGTTGGTCAGGGGTGTGCAGGGCCAGGACTAGCCGCATTCGCAACATTTCGGTAGGACCCACAGGATCGGGAAGAGACCCGAGGCGATGACAGCCCTGAGTCGCCTCTTCGGCAGATGGGTCTTGGGGATCTCGAATCGCTGGCCGACTTCGCGAGCATGATCAGCCAAAGGGCCACGTGCGGGTAGATCAGACCGAAACGCAGCGTGGGTGCGGTCTCGTGGTCGAAGACGCGCACGTGCGCATCGCACCAGGGTCCGTGTTCTGTGCAACTGTGGACAGAAAAAGTGCTTCGCGCCCAGCTCGAACATTCTCTAGCGCTAGTTCAGAACAAGAACATCGATATCAAGAACTTCCCGTCCAGTTCGCGTGAGGTTCCAGGCCACTCCCCACCGCGACACTTCGACGGCAACCGAAGTGTTTCCGACCTACCGTGGCGCCATGACCGATCGCTTCGCCGACTTCCGCGACGCCCACCACGCCGACCGCCCGCTGTTGCTGCCCAACGCCTGGGACCATGCATCGGCGGCGATCCTCGCCGGGGCGGGGTACTCCGCGATCGGCACGACGAGCCTCGGCGTCGCGGCGTCGGCGGGACTGCCCGACGCCACTGGGGCGACCCGCGCGCAAACGCTCGCCCTGGCGCGGCGCCTGGCGGGTCTGCCGTGCGCCATTACGGTGGACATCGAGTCGGGGTTCGGTGGTGGCCCGTCCGAAGTGGCCGATCTCGTCGCCGAGCTGGAGTCGTTCGGTGTGGTGGGGGTCAATCTCGAGGACGGCCAAGCCGATGGTTCGCTCGCCGACGCGGGACGGCAGGCCGAAACGATCGCCGCGGTCAAGCAGCGCGCGCCTCGCGTGTTCCTCAACGCCCGCACCGACACCCACTGGCTCGGCGTCGACCGTCCGCTCGACA
>NZ_DASQPW010000240.1:0-31134 GCF_035643755.1 Stackebrandtia sp.
GAGAAGGCGCTCCATTCTTGGAGGCGTTTGCCGACGGTGGTGTGGGGTCCGTAGGCTTCGGCGCCGAGTTGGGCGGCGTCGGAGAGTTGTTTGTGGACTTGGAGGGCGTGGAGCCAGGCGCCGATCCAGCCTTCGTCGTCCATGATGTAGCGCTCGCGGCGTTGGTGGGGTTCGCGTTGGCGGCGTAGTAGGCCGAGTTGTTCCAGGTAGCGGACGCTTTTGGAGATGGAGGCGGGGCTGACGTGGAGGAGTTCGACGAGTTCGGCGGAGGTGTGGCTGCCGGTTTCGCTGGTGAGCAGGCTGATGAGCACTTTGGACATGATGGGTGGCATGCCGGAGTCGGTCATGAGGGTGGTGTAGTGGGTTTTGAAGTGTTGGATGGCGGGGGTGTCGGTGGTGGTGGTTTGGGGTGGGTTGTCGTGGTGGGGGGTGTGGCGGTGGGCGCGTTGGAGGGTGTTGTGGTGGGCGGTGTCGGCGCGGTAGTGGTGGCGTCCGCCGTTGCGGGTGACTTCGCGGCTGATGGTGGAGGTGGGGCGGTGGAGTCGGCGGGCGATTTCGGCGTAGCCGAGGCCTTGGGTGAGGGCGGCGGCGATGGTGTGGCGGTCTTGGTGGGTGAGTCGTGGCCCGGGCATGGGTGTGAGTGTACGTTCAGCGGCAGCTCGTTGCAATTATTGCGGGGAATTTGTGTTGCGTTCAGCGTCAGGTCTGTTGCAATTGCGGCGTTGAACTGCATATATATCAACGTATAGTGATGCTCGTCAGTTTGACAGTTTTGCGAACGCAACGTAGCTTTCCAAATAGGGAAATACTGGACGCCTACCGAGAGACGCCCGCCCGAGGCCACAAAGGAGCTACCTCGATGACCGACGCACCGGTCGACACCCGCGTCTCGCCGACGCTGATCTCGCACCCCGCCACCAACCCGTTCGCCCCGTCCGCCGATGTGGCCGCGATGCGCCGCGACCGCCCGCTGGCGCGCATGATCTTCCCCGACGGGCACCTGGGGTGGATCGCCACCAGCCACGCCCTGGTGCGGTCCATCATGGCCGACAAGCGTTTCAGCGCCCGGTCGGAGCTGATTCACCTGCCGATTCCGGGCATGACGCAGCAGGCTCCCGCGGCGCGTCCAGGGATGTTCATTTCGATGGATCCGCCGGAGCACACCCGTTACCGCAGTCTGTTGACGGGCCAGTTCACGGTGCGGCGGATGCGGTTGCTGACCGAGCGGGTGGAGGAGATCACCGCCGAGCGCCTGGAGGCGATGGTGGCGGCGGGGCCGGGTTGTGACCTGGTGGGTGTGTTCGCGTTTCCGATTCCGGCGTTGGTGATCAGTGAGTTGTTGGGGGTGCCGGCGGAGGATCGCGGGTGGTTTCAGGAGCGGATGGGGACGTTGACGCGGATCGATTTGCCGCGGGAGGAGGTGATGGCGGCGATGAACGGTATGCAGGAGTTCATGGGGGAGTTGGTGGATGCCAAGCGGGTGTTGCCGACCGATGACGTGTTGTCGGATCTGGTGAATCACGCGGACGGTCTGTCCGATGAGGAGTTGGCGAACATCGGGTTCATGTTGTTGGGGGCGGGTTTTGAGACCACGGGCAACATGTTGGCGATGGGGACGTTGGCGTTGTTGCGTTTTCGGGATCAGTGGGATGCGTGGCGGGCCGATGCGGGTCTGACGGAGGGGGCGGTTGAGGAGTTGTTGCGGTTCGTGCCCTTGGCGCCGGGCGGGGTGCGGGCGGCGTTGGAGGATGTGGAGCTGGATGGTGAGGTGGTGGCCGCGGGGGAGTCGGTGATGTTGTCGGCGCCGGGGGCCAATCGGGATCCGGCGAAGTTCGCGGACCCCGATGTGTTGGATGTGCGTCGTCAGGCGACGGGTCACGTGTCGTTTGGTCACGGTATTCATCAGTGTCTGGGTCAGCAGTTGGCGCGGGTGGAGATGACGGTGGCGTTTCCGGCGTTGATGCGGCGGTTGCCGTCGTTGCGTTTGGCGGTGGGTTTCGACGAGGTCGAGTGGCGGACGAACACGTCGATCCTGGGGGTGCGCGCTTTGCCGGTGGCGTGGGATGACTAGCCGAGGATGAGGTTGGCGGCGATGGTGATGGCCGCGGCGGTGAGGTAGGCGGCGGTGCCCAGCCACGCGATCTTGACGCGCCAGCTTTCGGGTCGGTCCATGCAGGACGTCACGAGGGACAGTGCGGGTAGGACGGTGATGGCGTGCATGGTGATGGCGTGGCTGGGTTTGAGCCATCCGGCGTCGTGGTAGGCGGCCTGGGCGCTGTCGGTGCGGGTGAGGATGGTGCCGGTGGCGATCATGATGGCGCCGGTTGCCATGGCGCCCAGGAAGATCCATAGTCCGGCGCGGACGGCCAGCATCATGCTGGGTGGGACGGTGGGGTTGGCGCGCAGTGAGGCGGCGGCCAGGGTGATGGCGCAGGCGACGAGGATGAAGCCGCCTGCGGCCAGCATGACGGTGATGCCGCGGGAGAAGGTGCCGGTGAAGTTGAAGTGGGAGGGGACGCCGCGCCAGGCTTGGAGGGTGATGCCGGTGACTTCGCAGGCGCTGGTGAGGGTGAAGGCGCCGACGATGAGGTGTCGGAGTTTGGGGCCGAGTCGGATGTAGGTGGAGATCCAGGTGATGGTGGCCAGGACGATGCCGAAGGACAGGCCGAAGGTGGTGGGTTTGCGCAGGGAGACGGGTCCGGTCCAGGTGCCGCCGGTGAGCAGGTTGATGGTCAGGTGGGTGAGGCCGGAGACGAAGGCGATGATGGCCACGGTGTAGCCGATGCGTTCGATGCGCCGACCGTTTGTCCACAGTGTGGTGATGGCGGTGGTGAGTCGCTGGGTCATGGGTGTGACGGTATGGCGGGTGGGGGGTGTGGCGCGTCGGGTGAGGGGAGCCAATCGGGGTACTCCCGTGGTGGTAGCCGCTTACACGGTGACGGGGAGGGTGTCGAAGCCGCGCAGGATGAGCCGGTCGCGGAAGGTGGGTTCGGCGGCCAGGGCGATGGCGGGGAAGCGGCGCAGGAGTGCGGGTAGGGCGATGGTGGCTTCCATGCGGGCCAGGACGGAGCCGATGCAGAAGTGGGGTCCGTTGCCGAAGGACAGGGGTTGGGTGTCGGTGCGGGTGGGGTCGAAGGTGTCGGGGTGGGGGTAGCGGCGGGCGTCGCGGTTGGCGGCGGCGATCATGACGTGGACCATGCGTCCGGCGTGGATGGTGCCGGTGGGCAGGTCGATGTCTTCGGTGATGTAGCGGCCGGTTTTGTGGACGGGCGGGTCGAAGCGGAGGGTTTCTTCGACGAAGGGCGCGGCGAAGTCGGGGTCGTCGCGCAGTTGTTGGGCGTGGTGGGGGTGGTCGAGGGCCAGGCGCAGGCCGTTGCCGAGCAGGTTGGTGGTGGTTTCGAATCCGGCGACGAGCATGAGGACGAGGTTGCCCAGCAGTTCGTCGTGGCTGAGTCCGCCTTGGGTGTCGTGGGCGGCGATGAGGGCGCTGGTGAGGTCGTCGCCGGGGTGGGCGCGGCGGTGGTCGATGAGGTCTTCGAAGTAGTCGACGAGGGTGTTCATGGCGGCGTCGGCGGGGATGAGTTGTTTGGTGTCGTAGATGAGGTCCAGGGCGATGGTGAGGTCGGTGACGGTTTGGCGGAACCGGAGCTGGTCGGTTTCGTCGATGCCCATGAGTTCGCCGATGACGGCGATGGGCAGGCGGAATGCGAAGGCGTCCATGAAGTCGACGTCGGGGGCGTGTTCGGCGAGGTCGGCGATGTGGTCGAGCATGGATTCGGTGAGGCGGGCGATGGCCGGTGCCAGGGCGGTGACGCGGCGGGCGGTGAAGGCGCCCGAGGTGAGGCGGCGCATGCGCGAGTGGTGGGGGGCGTTGGTTTGGAGCATGGAGTCGCTCAGGCGCCGGGTGGAGGAGTGGTCGCGCCAGCTGTCGTTGGTGGGGTTGGGGTTGCGGGCGGCGAGGGCGGCGTCGAGCATGTCGAGGCCGGAGGCGTCGAGGACGCGGGCGTTTTTGTGGCGCAGGATGGCGTCGGATTCGTCGTAGCCGACGACGACGTCTTCGACGTCGGTGAGGGAGAAGACGGGCCCGAAGGTGTGCATGTGCCGGTAGATGGGGTAGGGGTCGGCGCGGCCCTCCAGGGTCAGCAGGGCGGTCATAGCTTCGGTGGGGGTGGCGGTCATGGCTTCGGTGGGGGTGGCGGTCATGGCTTCTCCCTTGTGGCGGTGGGGCGGTCCCACACCTACGTTAACGGTGTTCACCTTTGGTGTCCGCGTGTCCCGGGTGGAGATGCCCGCCACACCTCGGCCCTCCGGCAAATAGCCGGCGTTTCGGGGTTGACCCTGCCCCTGGGGCAGGGTTCTACGTTCGATTCATGACACATTCACACCCGAAACCATCGCCTTGGACCGGCTACGTGGACGTCGACGACACCGCGCTGGCCGTCACCGACACCGGGGGCGGCGGTCCCGTCGTCGTATACCTGAACGGCGCCTACAGCAGCCAACCCGCCTGGCGGCGCGTCATCACCGAACTCGGTCCCGAGTGGCGGCACATCACCTACGACGAGCGCGCCCGCGGCAAGTCGAGGCGCTCGGCGGACTACTCGTTCGACAGCACTGTCCGGGACCTGGAGGCGGTACTGGCGGCCCGCAGAGTGCAACGGCCGCTGCTGGTGGGCTGGTCGTTCGGCGCGGGCACCGCCGTGCATTGGGCCGTGAGGAATCCGTCCCGGGCCGGGGGGCTGGTCCTGGTCGACGGGGGCTATCCCTTCGACTGGATCGACGACGCCGCCCGGGACCAGACCCGTCGGCAGTTTCGCAAGATGCGCTGGGCCCTGCCGGTGCTGGCCCGGTTCGGGATGGCGGCCCGCATGACCGCCGACCAGCACGCCGAGGTGAACATCGAGATCAACGAGGTGTTCGGCGCGCTGGGCGACCAGTACGACCAGCTGAACTGTCCGACGCGGTTCGTCGTGGCCTCGGGTGCGAGCATGGGCGGCACCGGCGACGAGATGGCCAAGATGCGCGCCAGCCTCGACCCGATCGTGGCCCGGCGCCCGAACATTCGAGTGGGCGCGAGGGTGTCCAGTAACCACGTCACCGTTTTGCGCAAGGACTATCGTGCCGTGGCAGAGGTGGTCGGCGAGACGGCGGCCGCGGGTCGGCAACGCGAAACGAGTTAGGGATGCGGATCGGGCTCACCATCGGCCAGGCGGCCGCCTTCGCCGGCGTCACCGTGAAAGCGGTGCGGCACTACCATCAGCGCGGTCTGGTCGACGAGCCCGATCGCGACGCTTCCGGGTATCGCCGTTACGGATCGCCACAGCTGTTGCAGTTGGTGCGGGTCCGGACGCTGGCTCGCGCGGGCGTCCCGCTGGCCGAGATCCCGACGATGCTCGACGCGGGCCCGTCGCGGTTCGCGGCCACCGTCGACGAGATCGACCGACGGCTGGCCGATGACATCGCCGAGCTGGAGGCTCGCAGAACAACGCTGCGTCGGCTCGGAAGCGGTGATCGGGCGCTGCTGCCCGACCGCGCCTGCGCGATCTTGGACAGGTTGCGCGAACTGGATTTCGACGCCGTCGCGTTCGACACCTACCGGGAAGGCATGATCCTGGCCAAGGCGTTGTTTCCGTCCGGTTTCGACGCCTACCTGGCCAGGTTCGCCGAGGCCATCGGCGATCCTGAGTACGTCGATCTGATGAAAGGCGTTTGGGCCGCCGGTGCCTGGGAGCCTGACGACCCTCGGGTCGAGGCACTGGCCGCCGCCGTGGCCGACCATCTGCTCAACCACCCGAGGCTGACCCGGTTCCCCGACGACCTGAACGCCTCCGACGCCGCCACCCGGTACGGGTTGATCAATCACCATGGCGGACAGGAACAGTCGCCGACGTTTGACCGGCTGACCGCGCTGATCGAGAAGCGGCTGCGGGCGGGCGGCGTTGACATCCCCCGGGATTGACCGCGACGGCCGCGCGGTCGCCCCGCCGCGGGGAGGTGCCGGGCTGGCCGACGAAGGTATATCGTTGACTGAGTCAACGAATTGATGGAGTCGCTATGTCTCGGGTATCGGATGCCCACATCGACCGCGTGCGAGCGTTCAACCGGTTCTTCACCAAGCTCATCGGCGTCCTCAACGAGGGCCTTTTGGACAGTCCATACTCGCTCACCGAGGTGCGCGTGCTGTTCGAACTGCGCGCCCGCGGCCGCATCGAGGGCCCCGAACTGCGCCGCGACCTGGGCATGGACGCCGGATACTTCAGCCGCGTCCTGACCCGCTTCTCCGACGCCGGGCTGGTCTCACGCACCACCGCCCCGGCCGACCTGCGCCGCTACGACCTGTCGCTGACCGACTCCGGACGCGACGTCTTCGACGCCCTGGACGCCAAATCCACCGAACAGATCCGCACCCTCCTGGCCGGCATCAGCCACCGCGACACCACCGACGTCGTGGCCGCCATGGCCACCATCCGCGCCATCCTCGACACCACACCCCCGGCCGGCGAGGTGATCATCCGCGCCCCGCGCCCCGGCGACCTGGGATGGATGATCCAACGCAACGGCGCCGTCTACGCCGCCGAACACGACTGGGACGACCAATACGAGGCCCTGGTGGCGCGCATCGTCGCCGACTACGCCGCGAACCACGACCCCCAGCGCGAGGCCTGCTGGATCGCCGAACTGGACGGGCGCGCCGTCGGCGCGGTGATGTGCGTCCAGGGCCCCGACGCCGACACCGCGAAACTGCGGGTGCTGTTGGTGGAGCCGTCGGCGCGCGGGCGCGGCATCGGGGCGCGGCTGGTCGACGAGTGCCTGGACTTCGCTCGAAAGGCCGGATACCGCAGGATCACACTGTGGACGATGAGCGTGCTGGAGCCGGCGCGGCGCGTGTACCAGCGCGCCGGGTTCGTGCTGGAATCCGAAGAGGACACGCGTTCGTTCGGGCACGACCTCACCGCCCAGGTGTGGTCGCGGCCGTTGTAAGAGCGAGGGCCACCACTCGGCGGGTGCGTCGGAATGCGGGAGGTGTCCGACGCCGGGCGGCACCACGGTGGTGTGGTCGCCGAAGACCGCCTCGAAGCGCTTGCGGCACTTGTCGGTGAAGATCGAATCGGCATCGGACCACACGATCAGCGTCGGCAATGTCTCCAGCGTGGACAGTTGGTCGGCGAGGTCGGTGAAGAACGCGCGGGCGCCGACGATCTCGTGCGGCCGCGCGGCGCTGTCGGGGCGTGGCCACCGCCTGGCGGTAGTGCTCCATTTCGGCGTCCGACGGCGTGCGGCGTTGGTGTGCCGAGGGGATGAAGGCGTCGACCATCAGGTCGAATCGCCTCAGCAGTACGCGCCCGAGCGGTCCCCCAGGCCGACAGTTCGTCGTCGACCCAGTCGGGGCGTTGGCCCGGGGACGGTGCGGTCGCCACGTGTCGATCCTCCACGGTCGGCGGCTAGGCGGCGAACGCCGATATCTGGAACACCCCGACGTCGTCGGCGTTGGTGCCGCTCGAGGTTTGCGACAGTGACGCCTCCACCCCGACCCAGCCGTGCCACTTGCCGTCGGAGTCGATGATCTGCAGCATCGGCTTGACGTGGGAGTTGCCGGTGTAGCAGTACTCGTGGCGGTCGTCGGCGAGCTTGCGGACCCAGTGCCACAGGGTGTCGCGGCGGTCGGTGGCGGTGGTGTTGGGCGGCGACACGTAGTACTCGGTGGGGTTGCCGGTTTCGCCTCCCATGCACGTGCCGCTGTCGCACACCGTCCACTTGCGAAGCCAGAACGGGTTGCCGTGGCCGGTGTCGATGTAGGGCTTGTTGTCGGGGTCGGTCTTCCACAGGTAGAACTCGTGTTTCAGGCTGTTGCCGTCCACCGCCGCGATGTCCTTCATGGATGCCCGGGTGTCGAGGGAGGCGTTGGAGCCGTAGCCGAAGCCGTGGGTGGCGCCGAAACTCGACGCCGAAAACGTCAGCTTGGCCAGCTTGCCCGCGATGGCCTGCGACACCGTCCACTCCTCCCACAGGCCGCCGTCCCACGCCACCTTCAGCGTGTCGCCGCTGGTGGTGTACGTGCCGTGCAACGCATCCGATGCCGACGGGTATCCGTGGGCCGTTTGCACCACGCACTTGCGCGACGGGCAGCCCGAGGCCGTCACGCCGGTGGACGAACGGGTCACGCGGGTCTTTTGCGACCAGTGCCAGTGCTTCTCCGACACGGTGCCGTCGGCGGCGAACACATAGGTGCCCAGGCGCTGCCAGTTGGCGCGCGAGGCGGCGTCCACCTTGCCCACCGCCACGGTGTAGTTGGCCATGCCGCCGGGCAACGCGGCCGACGGGGTCTGGGCGGCGGCGATCGCGGTCGGTATGGCCACGGCGAGGGCGGCGATCGCGGAGGCGGCGAGGATGCGAAACTTCGACATGCGCATGGGGCTCATCTTCACGGGAGCGTCCATAAACCGTCTTGGAGCGTTGTTGAAGAAACATGGACGCCTGGCCTAGCCTCGCGCTCGATTCATCCCTTTCACTCGCTCGAAAGCGGTACAGCATGAGACTGAAACGCGCCTGGATGGTGGGTGCGGCGACCGCGGTTGCCGCCGTGGCCGCCGCCGCGGTGGGTGTGCCCGCGCTGGCGGCCACGTCGAACAACGGCGTGCACCTGTCGGCTGTCGAACACGTCGCCCCCGGCGTCGACTACTCCACATTCGACACCGACACGTCGCACGGTTCCGCGCACGGCTACCTGTTGAAGATCGACCTGTCCCAAAAGGGCGTCAAGGTGGGCGCCCTGTACCCCGGGCACGTGGGCGCCACCGGCGTCATCACCTCCCAGGCCGACCGGGTCGGCGCGGTGGCCGGCATCAACGCCGACTTCTTCAACATCGGCGAAACCGGCGCCACCGTCGGGCCCATGGTCATCGACGGCACCGACTACAAGGCCGGCGTGCCCGGCGCGCAACGCTTCGGCCCGAGCCTGCCCCCCGGCGACACCAACGACACCGTCTTCGGCATCACCGCCGACGGCACGCCGGCGATCTCGGACCTGAAACTCGACGGCACCGCCACCGGCCCCGACGGCGCGATCACACTGTCGGGCCTCAACCAGTACGCCATCACCGTCGGCGGCGTCGGCGTGTTCACCTCGCAATGGGGCGACGCCACCCGCAAGCGCGCCACCTGCGGCACCGACGACGACCGCAACGGCCCGTGCGCCGACAAGACCAAGGAGGTCACCGTCACCGACGGCAAGGTCTCGGCGGTGTCCGACACCCCCGGCTCCGGCGCCATCGCCAAGAACCAGCAGGTGCTGGTGGCCCGCGACGACGGCGTCAAACAACTCGACGGCCTCGCCAAGGGCGACAGCGTCAAGGTGGATTACAAGCTGGCCAGCCCCGACGGTGTGAAGTTCGCCAACGCCGTGGGCGCGATGCCGATCGTCAAGGACGCCAAACCCCTGCAGCTGGACGACTCCGCCATCGCGCCGCGCACCGCCGCCGGCGACAGCGCCAACGGCAAGACCTTCTACATGGTGGCCGTTGACGGCCGCAACGCCTCCAGCGTCGGGGCGAGCCTGAAATCCCTGGCGGCGATCATGACCAAGCTCGGCGCCGACGACGCGGTCAACTTCGACGGCGGCGGCTCCACCACCCTGGTGGCCCGCAAGGCCGGCAACACCGCCACCAGCGTGCGCAACCACCCCTCCGACGGCTCGCAACGGTCCGTCGGCAATGGACTGGGAGTGTTCTCGTCCTGAGACGTCAGGGCTGGTAGCACTGCCTGACATTGTTGGCCAGCCGCACCGTCAGGTCCACCGTGGAGCCTGACGGTGCGGTGGTGCCGCCGTTGGGCGATTGGTCGCGCACCGGGCATTGGAACTGGCCGTGCCCGCTGGTGATGGTGTTGACGTTGAACCCGGCGTCGCTGAGCTCACCGGCGGCGCGGTGGGCGTCGTGGCCGACCACATAGGGCACCGTGGGGTCGGGGGAGGCGTGAGACGACGAGGCGCGGTGCGAGGAGGCGCGGTGCGACGAGGGGTCGTTGAGGGGTTTGGTGGACGCCGCCGACGACGAGGAGTCCGCCCCGCCGGTCGGGGAGGAGCTTGAGTCGACCACACCGGCCGGGTCGCCGCCGCCGGCGGTGTCACCGCCGTGACCAAACGGCAGATGCGACACCACGGCCCCGGCCACCACCGCGGCCAGGACCGCCGCGGCCAGCCCCAGGCGCCAGCGGCCCGTCGGGCGTTTGGCCACTGGCGGGGGTGTTTCGGCGTCGACGACCACCACGTCGCTGGCGGCGACCGCGACCAGGTCGGTGCCCGGGGTGGGGCGCCTCAACAGCGGCCCCAACACCTCGGCGGTGAAATCGACCTGCTGGCATTCGGCGGCCAGCACCTGCGCCGAGGCGAACCGCGCGCCCGGCCGGGGCGTCAATGCCCTGGTCACCAGTGCCGCCACCGCGGGCGACACGTCGGTGGCCAGCGTGGACGGGTCGCCGCCGTCGACCGGCGGCGTGCCCGTCAGGCACTCAAAGGCGATCGCCCCCAGGGAGAACACGTCGCTCATCTCCCCGCCGGGCTCGCCGCGCGTCAGCTCCGGCGCGACATAGGGGCCCGGCGGTGGCGTGGTGAAGGCGAAGTCGACGACGGTGACGGCGCCGTCGTCGCGCACGATCAGGTTGTCGGGGGTGAGGTTGTGGTGCCGCACGCCGGCCTGGTGCGCGTCGTGGAGCACCAGCGCGATCTCGGCGATGAACGCCAGGGTCGCCGACGCCTCCCAGGCGTCGCCCGCGGACAGGACGTCGCGCAGCGGGACGCCCTCGACGCGCGTGGCGATCTGGCAGGACACGGCCTCGTCGCCGCGGCGCTCCTCGACGCAGTCGTAGACGTCGATGATGCTGGGGTGGTGCAGCTCGGCTACGGCCACCGCCGTTGTCCGGAAGCGTTGGCGGGCGGCGTCGTCGCACGCGAGCTCGGGCGACAGCGACTTGATTCTGACGGGCTTGTCCAACAGCGTGTCGTGCCCGAACCAGACGCTGCCGGTGGGGCCCGACCCGACGTGTTCGTCGACGGTGTAGCGGTCGGCCAAGAGGATGCCGGTTTCCATGGGTTCCAACCAAAACAATGGGGCGAAGGGGTATCCGACAGTGTGCACCAAAGTCGCGGCGCTGTCACCGCAGGGAAGGCGACCTACAGGGCGGCGAGGCCGATGACCGTGGCGACCACGCGGGACTGCGCGTCGCTGTCGGCCAGGTCGACGATCGCGGTGATGCGCCAGTCGTGGTCGCCGGCGGGGTCGGCGATGATCTGCGACACCGTCCACTGTGTTGGCTGTTTGTCGATGATGAGCATGGCCGACGAGCGGGCCGCGGCGTCGGTGCCGATGTCGTCGTGGGTTTCGTAGTAGGCGTCCAGGGCCGCGGCCCAGTCGTCGCGCGACAGGCCCGTGTCCAGCGCCGCCAGGTCGTCGGGGCGGTCCAGGGCGGCCAGCTCCACGTGCCGGAACATCAGGTTGCGCACCAGCACGGTGAAGGCGCGGGCGTTGGACGTCAGGTTGGACGTCTTCTCCTGCGGCACCACCACCGCGGCGGCCTCGTCGGCGGGGTTGGTCAACTGTTCCCACTCGTCCAACAGGCTGGAGTCGACCTGGCGCACCAGTTCACCCAGCCACGCTGCCAGGTCGTGGACGTCCTCGGTCTTGGACTCGTCGGGAATCGTCTGATCCAGGGCCTTGTAGGCGTTGGCGAAATACCGCAACACCACGCCCTCGGCGCGCGACAGGTCGTAAAACGCCACGAACTCGCCGAACGTCATGGCGCGCTCGTACAAGTCCCGCGCCACCGACTTGGGCCGCAACGGGTGGTCGCGAATCCACGGGTGGCTGCGCCCGTAGGTGTCGTAGGCGCCGGTCAACAACTCCTCCAACGGCTTGGGGTAGGTGATGTCGGCGACCAGCTCGACGCGCTGGTCGTATTCGATGCCGTCGGCCTTCATCTGCGCCACCGCCTCGGCGCGCGCCCGGTTTTGCTGCGCGGCCAACACCTGCCGGGGATCCTCCAGAATGGACTCGATGACCGACAGGACGTCCATGGCATAGTTGTCGTCGTTGGGATCCAACAACTCCAGGGCCGCCAGCGCGAACGGCGACAGCGGCTGGTTGAGCGCGAACGTCGAATCCACGTCGATGGTCAGGCGCTGGCGGCGCCCCGACCGGTCGGGTTCGGCGAGGTCTTCCACCAGGCCCGCGGCCTTGAGCGACCGGTACATGGCGATGGCCTCGGAGATCAGCTTGCGCTGGATGCCGGGGGAGGCGTGGTTGTCGGTCAGGAGCTTGCGCATCGCCGCGAACGCGTTGCCCGGGCGCGCCAACACGTTGATCAACATGGCGTTCGACACGGTGAAGCGGCTGACCAACGGCTCCGGCGGCGACTCCTGCAACTTGGCGAACGTCTCGGCGCCCCAGCCGACGAACCCCTCCGGGGCGGCCTTCTTCTTGATCTTGCGCAGCTTCTTGGGGTCGTCACCGGCCTTGGTGATGGCCTTCTGGTTTTCGATGACGTGCTCGGGCGCCTGGGCCACCACCAGGCCCTCGGAGTCGAAACCCGCGCGACCCGCGCGCCCGGCGATCTGGTGGAACTCCCGGGCCCGAAGCCGCCTGACCCGGGTGCCGTCGTACTTGGCCAAACCCGTGAACAGCACCGTCCTGATCGGAACGTTGACGCCCACGCCGAGGGTGTCGGTGCCGCAGATGATCTTCAACAGCCCCGCCTGCGCCAGCCGCTCCACCAGGCGCCGGTACTTCGGCAGCATGCCCGCGTGGTGCACCCCGATGCCGTGACGCACCAGCCGGGCCAGGGCCTGACCGAACTTCGTGGTGAACCGGAAACCGCCGATCAACTCGGCGATCGCGGCCTTCTCCTCCTTCGAACACACATTGATGCTCATCAACGCCGAGGCCTGTTCCATCGCCGCGGCCTGCGTGAAATGCACAATGTAGACAGGCGCCTTGTCGTCGCGCAGCAACAACTCGATCGTCTGCTGCAAAGGCTCGGTCGAATACCGGTAATACAACGGCACCGGGCGCGTCGCCGAGGTCACCGTCACCGTGGTGCGGCCCGTGCGGCGGGCCAGGTCGGCCTCGAAGAACTCCGTGTCGCCCAGCGTCGCCGACATCAACACGAACTGGGTGTGCGGCAACTCCAACAGCGGCACCTGCCACGCCCAGCCCCGGTCCGGCTCCGCATAGAAATGGAACTCATCCATCACCACCTGGCCCACATCGGCGTAAGAGCCGTCGCGCAACGCCAGATTCGCCAACACCTCGGCGGTGCAACAGATCAACGGGGCATCGGCGTTGACCGACGCGTCACCGGTCATCATGCCCACATTGTCCGAACCGAACACCTCGCACAGGTCGAAGAACTTCTCGCTCACCAGCGCCTTGATCGGCGCGGTATAGAAACTCGTGCGATTCGACGACAGGGCGAAAAAATGCGCGCCCTGAGCGATCAGGGACTTGCCCGAACCCGTCGGCGTGGACACGATGACGTTGCTGCCCTGCACGATCTCCATGACCGCTTCCTCTTGGGCCTCATACAACGTGATGCCGCGCGAATCCACCCAGTCGGTGAAGGCGGAGAACACGGCATCGGGATCGGGCTCGGCGGGGAAACGATCGGCAAGACTCACCCGCACATGGTGCCTGGTCGCCGCGCCCCGCCCGCAGCCGCACCACCGGAAAACGCGTGGCACGGTCCCCGCGACATCGCACACAATGACCCGATGGGCTGCCTCGCCGAAACCGCGCTGCGCCGCGCCTACACCCGCCACGCCTGGACGGCGGTGTCGCGCGGCGGGCCGTCGGGCGCCACCGTGTTCCGCCTGGACGGGCCGTCGAGCCTGTACGTCAAGATCGCCGCCGCCAACACAGGTCCCGACCCCGGCGCCAGCCCCCGCGCCGAGGCCGAACGCCTGGCCTGGCTGGGCGACAACGGCATCGCCGCGCCCGAACCCCTCGACACCGGCGTCATCGACGACTACGAATACCTGGTGTCGGGTGCCGTGCCCGGGCGCCCCGCCAGCGACCCCTGGCCCGCCCATCAGCGCGACGCCGTCATCGACGCCGTGGCGGCCTTCGCGCGCGACCTGCACTCCATCGACGCCGCAGGGTGCCCCTTCGACCGCGGCCTGGAATCCACCGTGGAGGTGGCGTTGCGGTGCGCCCGCGACGACCTGGTCGACCGGGACGCCATGGACGCCGAACGCCAAGGCTGGACGAAGACACAGCTCGTCGACGCCCTGGAGTCGTCGGTGGCGCAGGTGCGCGGGGCCGAGCCCGAGGTGCTGTGCCACGGCGACTTCTGCCTGCCCAACATCCTCATCGACCCCGAGACCCTGAGCGCCACCGCGATCGTGGACGTCGGGAGGTTCGGGCGCGCCGACCGCTACACCGACCTGGCGTTGATGACCCGCAGCATCGCCCACCACCGCATGAACCGGCAGTACAACCACACCCACGCCGAGCGGTTCCTGCGCGCCTACGGCGCCGACCCCGCCGACGACACGCGCATCGCGTTCTACCGGCTGCTGGACGAGTTCTTCTAAGACAGACACCACTGCGCCAGCGCGTCGCAGAAGTCGTCACATTGGGGCGCGAACATCGGGGTGGGCGGTTCGGCAAACACGCCCAGGTCGGTCGCGCCGTCGACCAGGCGCAGCAGGGCGTCGGCGGTTTCGGGACGATGCGACGGCGAGGCAGCGGGCGCGCGCACCACCGCCGTGGCCGCGCCCGGCAACGCGGCGATGTCGCCGTCGCAGGCGCCCCGCAGCAGGCCTCCGGCCAACAGGCCCGCCACCGCCTCGGGGTGAAGGCCCTCGGCGGCGATCCTGGCCGCCACGCGCGCGTCGCGGTCGGCGTCGCCGGCGGTCAACGGCCACGCCAACACCACCTTGGACACCCGCGTGGGGAAGCGGCGCGCCAACGACACCGCCAGGCCGCTGGCGTTGCAGGCGCCCAAAAGCACCGACGGGCCGCGCGGCAGCAGCGGTGCCAGATGCTCGACCTCGGCGTCCCACGACGCCGCCCGCGCCAGCCGATCCGGCGCCACCACCTCAAGACCCCGCCTGGTCAGGCCCGCGGCGATGCCGGTGCGGTGCCAGAACCCGTCGGCGTCCATCGGCTCCCACAGGCCGCCGTGCAGCAACACGATTCGCATGACGACCATGGTGGCGTGTCGCCGCCGGTGACTATCGTCGAGGCCGTGACCGCACCCAAGACCCCCGCCCCGCCGCGCCTGGGCGACAACCTCGAAGCCACCTCCGACCCCGATCGGGTCGGCGACGGGGAGGAATGGTGGCAACTCGACGTCACCGATGTCGAGGCCGCCGACACCTCCGCGGCGGGCTTCAGCATCGAACAATGCCGCCTGGGCCGCGTCGACTTCTCCGCGGGAGCCTGGCAGCGGGCGTCGGTGCGCGACGTGGCGGCCCGCGACGGCAACTGGGCCAACCTCCACACCGAAGACTCCACACTGGAACGCGTCGCGCTGTCCACCACCCGCGCCACGGGACTACAGTGGACCAACGGGTTGGTGCGCGACGTGACCGTCACCGACAGCCGCGTCGACCTGGCGGGGTTCAGGTTTTCGAAGCTGCGCGACGTGGAGTTTCGCGACTGCAAACTGGCCGGACTCGACCTCACCGAGGCCGCCTTGACGCGGGTGCGGTTCGTCGACTGCGACCTGTCGGGCGCCAAACTCCACCACGCCACCATGAGCCAGGTCGCCTTCGACGACTGCGTCCTGGACGACATCGACGGCATCGAGGCGCTGCGCGGCGCCACCATCACCGCCGCCGACCTGATGCCCCTGCTGGACGCGCTCGCCCGCGCCCTGGGCATCACCGTGCGCCAGGTCGACTAGCGGTCGTGGCCGCGCAGCCAGGCGACATAGTCGGCCACGGCGGCCTCCACGTCGAAGTCGGGGGAGAAACCGGTGTCGGCGCACAGGCGCGCGATGTCGAGATACGCGGCGTCGGGGTCGCCGCCGCGCGGCAGCTCGATGTCGGCGCCGGGGACGGCGGCGTTGATGGCCGCGGCGACCTCCCCGAAGCGCACCGGCTGTCCACTGGAGACGTTGTAGGTGTCGTGGTGGAGGCGCCGCGTTGTCATCAACAGCGCGATCGCCCTGCCGCAGTCGGCGACGTAACACAGGTCGGTGGCGTCGTCGGCCGGCGGCGCCACCGACGGCGGCCGCCCCCACGCCGCGGCGGTGATCATCGGCGGCACGGGGGTGAACGGGTTGTCGGGCACCCCCAGCGGCCCGAACACCGTGCCGATGCGCGCGCTCACCGTCTCGAAACCGGCCGCGGCACCCGCCAGACTCGACCACAACTCCGCGGTCTTCTTGAACACCGGGATCTGATGCGGTGCGAGGCTCGGCAGCGCGGCGTCCTCGCGCAGCGGCGCGGCGTCGAGCCCGGCGTACACGGCGATCGAACTGGCCACCGCGAAACGCCGCACGCCCCACTGCCCGGCCGCCGCCAGCATGTTGAGCAGCCCCGTCGATTCGGCGCGCAGGTACTCCACGCAGTCGGGGTGGTCGTAGCGGGCCGCCGCCAGGTGCACGACCCCGGTGATCGGGTACGCCTCGCCCAGCCGCGACACGCTCGAGGCGTCCATGGTGTCGGCGCGCTCGACGGCCAGGCGCTCGGCGGGCTCGCCGCGCAGGAACCGCGGAAGCGCGGTGGAACGGCGCGCGGCGATGAGCACCGACTCGCCCGCGTCCAACAGGGCCCGGGCGGTGTGCGCCCCGATCGACCCCAGGCCGCCGGTAATGAGAATCATGACTGCTTCCTTGAGTTGTCGACGCGATAACGCAGGTGGGTGACGCCCGGCGCGGGGACCGCTTCTGTGAGGGTCAGCGAAATGTGGGCGGGCAGCTGCTGGAAGAACCGTCTCCCCGCCCCCAACAGGACGGGAACCTGGTGCAGCAGCAGCTCATCCACCACACCCGCCGCCAACGCCGCGGTGACCACGCCGCCGCCCATCAACGCGACGTCCTTGCCGCCGGCCAGATCCCGGGCCGCGGCCACCCCCTCGGCGAGGGACCCGACGAACCTCTGCCGGTCCCCGACCGAGGGCGGCGCGGCGCGGTGACTGACCACGACCATCGGGGCGCTCGGATGCGGGCTGCCGCCGCCGAAACCCTCCGAATCGTCGAAGGTGTTGCGGCCCGCCACGACCGCGCCGATGCTCGCCGCGGCGCCGTCGAAGACGCGGCGGCTCGGCTCGTACAGGCGAAACCCGTCGAACGCGGAACTGGGGACGTCACCGTTGGAATACCAATCGAACAACACGCCGCCGTCGCCCAAACCATTGCCGGGACCGGGGTCGCGGCCGGTGATGAAACCGTCCACCGACACCGCCAGCGCGGACACAACCTTGACCATGTGAGGCCTGCCTCTCGGGAACCGTGGCGTCGATGAACACCCACCGACGAGTCTGCAATGGAGGCTACGAGCCGCCGCCCGAGTCCGCCTTGAACAAATCGCGCATACCGCGCACGGCCCATTAAGCTGGCGGCGTGAAACGCGCACGCGACTACGACGAGCGCCTGCCGCACCCCGGCCTGGCCAGACGGGTGCGCACCGTGTGGATCCAACACACCGGGCCCGCGCCCGTCGTGCAACGCCACCTGCCCACCGGCGGGGCCGAACTGCAATGCCCCATCGGCGGCACCCCGCGCCTCGTCGGCCCCCTCACCCGCGCCGCCTCCGACGTCCTGCCCGCGGCAATGACCATCGTGGGCGCCCGATTCTGGCCCGCCGCCATCGCGCCCCTGGTGAGGGTGCCCGCCGACGAACTGGTCGATCAGATCGTGGCCTTCGACGACGTCGCCGCCCACCCGGGCCGCCTCGCCGAGCAACTGGCCGCCGCACCCACGCCCGAGGCCGCGCTGGAGGCACTGCAGGCCGACCTGCTGCACCGCCACACCCGACTGCCCCGCCTCGACGCACTGGTCGCCGCGGCCACCCGGCTCTTGATGCCGTGGCGCGGCACCGAGATCGCGCCCCTGGCGCGCCACCTGTGCATCTCCGAAAGCCAACTGCGGCGCCGATTCCTGACCACCGTCGGCCTCGGACCCAAGACCCTGCAAAGGACACTACGGTTCCAGGGCTACCTCGCCCTGGCCCAGGCCGCCACCGCCGACAGCCGCGTCGCCGACCTGGCCGCCGACGTCGGCTACGCCGACCACGCCCACCTGTCGCGCGAATGCCAGCGCCTCACCGGCCTCACCCCGCGCCAACTGTTGGGCGACTCCGTCGACCGCTGCGGCTGCGGCCACGACCACGCCGCCTCCTACGGCCCCTTCCTGGCCACCCGCCGCGTCCCGGCGTGAACGCGCGTTCCGTTCAAGACGAACGATCACCCGCGGCCGTAGCCTGGCGGGCGTGAACGAGCTGCGCCGCCTGGGCGCCGTCCTCGACGGTGACCTCATCACCCCCGCCCACCCCGCCTACGACACGGCGCGAAAGGGCGCCTTCGCCCGATTCGACGACATCCGCCCCGCCGCCGTCGCCCCGTGCGCGTCGGCCGCCGACGTGGCGCGGGTGCTGGCGTTCGCGCGGCACACCGCCACCCCCGTCGCCCCGCGCGGCGGCGGGCACTGCTTCGCCGGACGATCGAGCACCGGCGGCGTCGTCATCGACACCTCCCGCCTCGACGCCATCACTGTGGACGGTGACGGGACGGCGCGGGTCGGGGCGGGCGCGCGCCTGGGGCGGGTCTACCGCCAGCTGCATCGGCGGGGCCGCACCATACCCGCGGGCTGCGGGCCCGGCGTCGGCATCGCGGGCCTCACCCTCGGCGGGGGACTGGGGCTTTTGGGTCGCAGTCACGGCCTGACCTGCGACGCCCTGCGCGGCGCGCGGGTGGTGCTGGCCGACGGGCGCGTCGTCGACTGCGACGCCGACAACGAGCCCGACCTGTGGTGGGGCCTGCGCGGCGCGGGCGGCGGACAGTTCGGCGTCGTCACGCGGCTGACCTTCGCCACCGTCGCCGAACCGCGCGCCACCCGCTTCGCGCTGACCTGGCCGACAGGCTCGGCCGTCGACGTGGCCGCCGCGTGGCAGGACTGGGCACCCGAGGCACCCGACGACATCACCGCCAACCTCACCATCGTCGCCGAACCCGCGCGCCCGCCGCGCGCGACCGTGTTCGGATCGGCGCTGCGAGGCGTCGACGAGGCGGAAGAAGCGCTGGGGGAGTTGGTGGCGCGCACCGGAACCGAGCCCGAGTCCACATACGACACCCACGTGTGGAGCGACCTGAAACGCGCCCTGGCCGGACCCGAACCAGGGGAGCGACCGCGGACGTGGAGCCGCTCGGAATTCTTCACCGACCCGCTGCCCCCCGCGGTGCTCGACGACCTGATCGACGCCCAGACCGGCACCGCCGCGAGCCGCCGCGAACTCAACTTCACCGCCATGGGCGGCTCCTACCGTCGCCTAGCCGCCGACGCCACCGCCTTCGCCCACCGCCACCAGCGCTTCCTGCTGGAACACGTCGCCGACGACGCCGACGCGTGGCCCCACCGCTCCTGGGCGAGGGCCCACGCCCACGGGACCGGCGCGGTGTACGCGAACTTCCCCGACCCGCATCTCGACAACCCCGCCGTCGCCTACCACGGCGCGAACCTGCCGCGGCTGGTCGACGTCAAACGCCGCTACGACCCCGACCGGCTGCTGGCCTTCCCGCAGTCGATCTGAGGCTAGCCGCGAAACGCCGCGATTCCCGTCAACGCCTGCCCCAACACCAGGGTGTGCATTTCGGACGTTCCCTCGTACGTCAGCACCGACTCCAGGTTCGTCATGTGCCGGATCACGGGGTACTCCAGCGAAATCCCGTTGGCGCCCAGGATGGTGCGGGCGGTGCGGCACACCTCCAGGGCGTCGCGCACGTTGTTGAGCTTGCCGAAACTCACCTGCTCCGGGCGCAGCGTCCCCGCCTCCTTCAGGCGCCCCAGATGCGCCGCCAACAACAGGCCCCTGTGGACGGTCACGGCCATGTCGGCGAGCTTCTGCTGCGTCAGCTGGAAGCCCGCGATCGGGCGCCCGAACTGCACCCGCGTCCCCGCGTAGTCGATCGCGGTGTCCAGACACGACCGCGCCGCGCCCATCGACCCCCAGATGATCCCGAACCTCGCCTCGTTGAGGCACCGCAGCGCCGCGCCCAGGCCGCGCGCGTCGGGCAGCACCGCCTCGGCCGGAAGCCGCACCTCGTCGAACACCAGCTCGGCGGTGATCGACGCCCGCAGCGACAGCTTCCGCGTGATCTCGTTGGCCGCGAAACCGGGGGAGTCGGTGGGCACCACGAAGCCCCGAATCCCGTCGTCGGTGGACGCCCACACCACCGCCACGTCGGCGATCGAGCCGTTGGTGATCCACATCTTGCCCCCCGACAGCACCCAGTCGCCGCCGTCGCGGCGCGCCCGGGTGCTCATGCCCGACGGGTCGGAGCCGTGGTCGGGCTCGGTCAACCCGAAACACCCGATCGCCTCGCCGGCGGCCATCGCCGGCAGCCACTGTCGCTTGTGGTCCTCGGAGCCGTGGCGCCAGATCGCGTACATCGCCAGCGACCCCTGCACCGACATCAGCGAACGAATCCCCGAATCGCACGCCTCCAGCTCGGTGCACGCCAGGCCGTAGGCCGTGGCCGAGGCACCCGCGCAGCCGTACCCCTCCAGGTGCATCCCCAACACGCCCAGCCGCCCCAACTGGCGGGTGAGGCCGCGCGGATCGGGCAGCCGGCCCTGATCGAACCACTCCCCGACATGGGCGTCGATGTGGTCGCGGCAAAACCGCCGCACCGTGTCGCGCACCGCCTTCTCCTCGTCGGAGAAACCGGCGTCCAGATTCAACGGGTCTCGGGCGGAAAACGCCGCGGCGGAGTCACTCACGCGACCCACGCTATCGGTGCGCCCGCCGCGGCCGCGTGGCAGGATCAGTGGCCATGGCCGCCACATTCCACACCCAGATGCTGCGCCTGACCACCGGTCGCCTGCAGACCGCCGCCGACATCACCGACCAGTGCCGGCGATTCCTGCGCGAGCACGCCGACGGCGGCAGCGGCCTGCTGAATGTGTTCGTACCCCACGCCACCGCGGGAATCGCCGTCATCGAAACCGGGGCCGGCTCCGACACCGACCTGCTGGCCGCCCTCGCCGACCTGCTGCCCGCCGACGACCGCTGGCGCCACCAACACGGCTCGCCCGGGCACGGACGCGACCACGTTCTGCCCGCCCTCATCGCCCCGCACGCCACCATCCCCGTCATCGACGGCGACCTGGCCCTGGGCACCTGGCAGTCGGTGGTGTTCGTCGACACCAACACCGACAATCCACAACGCACATTCAGGCTGACGTTCCAGGGTTAGCCGCCGCGGCCAAAAGCGCCCGCGCCGCGGCCCGCGCCACCGTCACCGCGCTGTCGCGCCCGCCCACGTGGGTCGCCACCACCGCGCCCTCGTGCAGCACCAGCAGCTGGTCGGCCAGCATCGGCGCGCCCCGCACGCCCGCGTCGTCCAGCAGCTGCGCGAACAACTCGACCGTCCACGCCTTTTGATCCCGCGCCACCGCGCGGCCCGGGTGGGCCGGGTCGGACAGCTCGGCGTAGGCGTTGACCATGGCGCAGCCGCGGTCCCACGCCGCCTCCCACTCCTCCAGGGCGTCGAACACCGCCAACACCCGCGCGTAGCGGTCGTCGACCCGGCGCAGACGATCGATCATGAACGCGCGCCACCGCTGATCGCGATGCCGCAGGTAGGCCACCACCAGCGCCTCCTTGGAGCCGAAGCGGTCGTAGATGGTCTTCTTCGTCACCCCCGCCTCGCGCGCGATCAGATCCACCCCGACGGTGTGGATGCCGCGCTCGTAGAACAGGTCGCCGGCGACGGCGAGAATCCGGCGGGCCGCCGGGGTGAGCGGCCGTTCGACGGCGGTGGCGGTCATGGGCGTCCTCCTTCGCGTACACCGTGAGTATACCGACCGGTATATATACTTTCGCTAACTATACCGGTCCGTATACTAGCGTGAGGTTTGTCGTCTATGCCCGTAAACGTCGTATTGTCGGTCGGATTCGTGGTCACCTGGTCGTCCGGATTCATCGGCGCCGAACTGGGCACCCGCAACGCCCCCGCCACCACGCTGCTGGCCTGGCGATTCATCATCCTGGGCGTGGCCGCGGCCGCCTGGCTGGCCTGGCGCGCCCGCCGCCTCAGCCGCGCCGCCGTGGCCTGGCAGGTCCTCATCGGCCTGCTCGCCCAGGCCGGATACCTGTACGGCATCGTCGTGGCCACCCAGCTGGGCGTGCCCGCGGGCACCAGCGCGCTGATCGCCGCCCTGCAACCCGTGGCGGCCGCCGTGGCCGTCGGCTTCGGCGACGGGCGCCGGCCGTCGACCCCCACGGTCGCGGGACTCGCCGCGGGCCTGGGCGGCACCGCCCTGGTCGTGTCCGGCGACCTCGGTGCCTCCGCGCCCGCCTGGGCCTTCGCCCTGCCCGCCGCCGCGATGGCCAGCCTGGTGGCCGCCACCCTGCTGCAACACCGCGTCCCGGCCCGCCACGGCGTGCGCGCCACCGACGCCCTGGCCATCCAATGCGCCACCAGCGCCGCCGTCAGCCTCGCCGCCGCGACCGCCACCGGCACCCTGACACCCCCGGCGACGGGGGAGTTCTGGGCGGCGGTCGCCTGGGTCATCGCGCTGTCCACACTGGGCGGGTACGGGTTCTACTGGGCCGTGGCCAAGCGCCTGGGACCCGTCGGCGTGTCGGGCCTGCTGTACCTCACGCCCCCGGCCACCGCGCTGTGGGCGTGGGCGATGTTCGCCCAGGCCCCGTCCGTTCTCGCCCTGGTGGGCATGGGCGTGGCCGCGGCCGCCGTGGCGCTACTGGCGCGGGGCCTGCAGGCCGGAGCGGCGCAGCGTGATGTTCAACCGGCCGCCGTCCAGGCCGATGTCGTCGGGGCCGGTGCCGGCCAACACCCGCGGCACCCCGTGGAAGGCCAGCCGTGACGGCCCGCCGAAGACGAACAGGTCGCCCGACTCCAAGGTGACGTCGCGCCAGGGACGGTTGCGGTTGTCGGTGTTGCCGAATCGGAACACGCAGCTGTCGCCCAGACTCAGCGACACCACCGGCGCGTCGGTCTTCTCGTCGGAATCCTGGTGCATCCCCATGCGCGCGTCGACGTCGTAGAAGTTGATCAACGCGATGTCCGGGTCGTAGCCGCCGTCGTGGCCGTAGGCGGCGGCCACCGCCGCGCGCCCCAGCGCGCCCAGGTCGTCGGGAAACGGCTTCACCGCCGCGCCGTCGGTGTCGTCGGCGGTGCGGCTGTAGCGGTACGGCACCCAATGCCACCCCAGACTCACCTGCGCCACCGACATCACGCCGCCGCGCGGCATCCGCTTGCGCCGCATCCCCGCCGGCGCCCGCGACCAGTCCCGGCACCGCCCCACCAGGTCCCGCTGCTGCCGCCGCGACAACCACCCGGGCACGTGCACCGCGCCGGGCGCCAACTCGCTGCGGGTCTGCGGAATCAGGGCCACCCCGCCACCCTGACACGCGCCTGCGACACGCATCAGGGACGAATCAGGGCGCGACCCTGATGTGCCCGGCCCGCCGCGCCGCCACCATGGAAGACACACCCCGCGCCACCGGGCACGGGCCACCGCCAACGGGAGGACACACCCATGAGCACTCTGGTCAGACCACGCGAAGGCCGCGTCATCGCCGGGGTCTGCGCCGGACTGGCGCACCGCTTCGGCATCAGCCCCACCGCCATGCGCGTCATCGCGGTGCTGTCGTGCCTGCTGCCGGGGCCGCAGTTCGTCATCTACCTGGCGCTGTGGATCCTGGTGCCCAACGAAAAGCGCCAACCCAGCTACGGCTACGCGCCGCCGGCGGCCTAACCGAAACGGGCGGCCGAGCGCGCCGCGGCGCGCTCGCGCTCCTGCTCGCGGGTGCGCGGCGGCGCCGTCGTCGTCAACGACTCCAACAGGGTCGCGCTGGCGGCGGCCACCGCGTCCACCGCGGCGTCGAAGGCTGCCTGATTGGCCTGTGAGGGTTTCGGTGCGCCCGACAGCTTGCGCACGTACTGCACGGCGGCGTCGCGGATCTCCTCGGCCGTGGCCGGGGGAGCCAGATTGTTCAGGCGGCGAATGTTGCGGCACATGCGCCCAGGCTAGCCGCGCTGTCCGACAGCCGCGGGCATGTCGCCGCGGGCGGCGATGAGCGCGCGCAGACCCATCAGGGGCTTCACCATTCCCGAACCGACCGCGCCGACGATGCGTCCGGCGCGGCCGTAGGCCGCCACGAACCTTCCCGACGCCACGTCGCCGTCGACCACCGCGAAATCCAGGTCGGCGCCGACCTGGCCCCACGCCTGGAGCTTCGTGTCGTACTGGTCGCTCCAGAAGTAGGGGACGCTGTCGAAGGCCCGCGGGTTGTCGCCCAACAGGTTGATCGCGGCCAGGCGGCCCGACTCGCCGGCGCTGGTGCGGTGCTCCACGCGCACCCGGGCGTCGAACAACGGGTGATACCAGCTGGCCACGTCCCCGGCCGCGTACACCCCGGGCGCCGCGGCGCAGTACTGGTCGCAGGCGACCGCGCCGTCGCGCAGCAGGCCGCTGTCGGCCAGCCAGCCCGTGGCCGGGACGGTGCCGATGCCCACCACCACGACGTCGGCGTCCACCCGCGACCCGTCGTGAAGGATCGCGCCGTCGACGTGACCGCCGGAGGCGGTGAGCTCGCGAACCCCGGTGCCGCACCGCACGTCCACGCCGTGTCGCTTGTGGAGCTCGGCGAGATGGTCGGCGATCACGTCGCCCAGCGCGGTGACCATCGGTGCCCGCAGCGGGTCCACCATGGTCACCTCCATGCCGCGTTCGCGCGCCACCGACGCCGCCTCGGCGCCGATGAAACCCGCGCCCACCACCAGCAGCCGGCCGCCGGCGTTCAGCCGGGCGCGCATCGCCAGCGCGTCGTCCAGGGTGCGCAGGTAGTGCACGCCCTCGGGAGTCTCGCCGGGCAGCCGCCGCGCGGCCACGCCGCAGGCGATGATCACGCCGTCGAAGCCCACCCGGGTGCCGTCGTCCAGGTCGAGGACGCGGGCGTCCACGTCGAGACCGGTGGCGGCGGTGCCCAGCCGCAGGTCGATGCCCCACTCGTCGATGCGTTCGCGCGGACGCAAGGTCAACCGCTCGGGCTCCCACGCTCCCGACAGCAGCTGCTTGGACAGGGGCGGACGGTCGTACGGCAGGTGGTCCTCGGCGCCGATCAACGTGACGCGCCCGTCGAAACCCTGTTGCCGCAGGGCCTCGGCCGCGGAGATGCCCGCCGCCGAGGCCCCGACGATGGCGATGTGGTTCAGCATGAGTCGATTGTGAAGGCCGCCGTCGCGGTCACCGTCGCCGCCTCACCACCGCACCGGCATCCGGTAGATGCCGTAGATTCCGGCGTCGTATTTGAACGGCAGGTCCTCAAGCGGCACCGCCAGCTCCAGGTCGGGGACGCGGGCGAACAGGGTGTTGATGGCGATCTCCAGTTCGGCGCGCGCCAGGTTCTGGCCCAGGCACTGGTGTACCCCGAACCCGAACGCCAGGTGGTGCCGGGCGCCCCGGTCGGGGTCGACGACGTCGGGGCGTTCGAAGGCGTCGGGGTCGTGGTTGGCGGCGCCGACCGCGTTGATCACGCCGTGGCCCGCGGGGATGACGGTGTCGCCGACGGTGAGGTCGTCGACGACCGCCCGCGACGTCGCCGCCTCCACGATGGAGTGATAGCGCAGCAGCTCCTCCACCAGCTCCGGCGTGGCCTCGGGGTGGTCGATGACACGGCGGCGCAGGTCGGCGTCGGACACGATGGACGCCGTCGACAGCGAGATCATGTTGGCGGTGGTCTCGTGCCCGGCCACCAGCAGCAGATTGGCCACCCCTATCAGGGTGTCGCGGTCGTATTCGCCCTCGCCGCGGTAGGTGTCGATCAGCCGCGACAGCAGGTCGTCGGCGGGATCGGTCTCCTTGACCGCGATCAGCTCGCCGAGATAGCCACGCAGTTCGTCGGTGGCGACCATGCGTTGTTCGACGGTGGTGTTGCGGTTGAGCAGCAGGCTGGATCGGGACTGGAAGAAGTCCCGATCCGCGTACGGCACCCCCAACAGCTCGCAGATCACCAGCGACGGCACCGGCAGCGACAGCGCCTGCACCAGGTCGACCGGCGTCGGCCCGTCCAGCATCGCGTCGATGGCGGCGTCGGTGATGGCCTGGATCGCCGGTTGCATCGTCTTGACGTGCTTGACGGTGAAGGTGCTGGTGACCTTGCGGCGGTGGCGGGAGTGTTCGGGGTCGTCGGCGGAGATGAACTGGCCGGGGCGCGACAGCAAATGGATGTTGGGGAACAGGGCGGGGAAGCCGGGGGCGGCGCGGTTGGAGCTCACCTTGGGGCTGGCGAGAACCTCGCGGGCCAGGTCGTGTTTGGTCACCATCCAGGCGGTGGACCCGTCCTGCAGCGTGACCTGGGAGACTGGGTGTTCGGCGCGGATGGCGGCGTAGTCGCTGGGCGGGCCGAAGGGACACTTTCGCGTCATGGGGAACTGCGGTGGATTGTTCACGGCGGAGTCGGCCATGGTGGCACCTACCCTCAATAAGAGACAGCGGGTTTCTTAAATTCGAAAGTACGCTCGGCAGGCAAGGGACGCAAGGTATCTAATGAGGCTGTGATGGCGGACACCGACAACGAAGCGACGTCCACGGGGGTGCCCGCCTCGAGGCGCCGCGGCGCCGCCCTGGAAGCCGCCATCGCGGACGCCGCCTGGGACGAGCTCGCCGAGGTCGGCTACGCCGAGGTCACCATGCTCGGCATCGCCAAGCGCGCGGGAACCAGCAAGGCGGTGTTGTACCGCCGCTGGCGCAACCTCCCCGAGCTGTACCTCGACGTCCTGACCTCCAAACGCGTCGACATCGACATCCCCGACACCGGCAACCTGCGCGACGACCTGGTGGAACTGCTCGACTGGCTGCGGCGCCGCATCGCGGGCATGCCCGCCGACTTCATCGCGGGCATGATCACCGCCACCCACCGCCGCCCCGACCTGGCCGAGAAGTTCCGCGATTTCATCCGACAGTCCCAGGTCGTCACCGCGATGGACGCCATCGTCAACAGGGCCGTGGCGCGCGGCGAGATCAAACCCGGCGCGCTCACCGCACCGATGCGGTCGATGCCGTTCGACCTGCTGCGCCACGACCTGTTGATCTACGGCACCGTCGCGCCCGACCGCGTCCCCGTCATCGTCGAGGAGATCTTCGTGCCGATGCTGCGCGGCCGCGACGCTTTATCTTATCGTGCATTGATGTTATCTTCTCACTGCTCATAACATTCTTTTGCGGAGAGAGGGGCGTCATGGCCGCATCCCCCCGGAGCCGCGGGCGAGCCTGGGTCGGGGTCGACCTGGGCACCCAGAGCGTTCGCGCCGTCGTCGTCGGCGACACCGGCGCGGTGCTGGGGCAGGGATCGTCCGCACTGGACAGCACGCGGTGGCCCGACGGGCGTCACGAACAGGACGCGCGCCAGTGGTGGGACGCGGTCGTGCGGGCCGCGGCGAGCGCGATGGCGCAGGCCGGCACCGCCGACATCGCGGGCATCGCGTGCTGCGGGACCTCCGGCACCGTCCTGCTGGTCGCCGACACCGAGTCCGATCCGGCGAGCCCGCTGGGGCCGGGATTGATGTACGACGACACCCGCGCCGCCGACCAGGCCGCGCGGGTGCGGGACCTGCCCGCGCGGGCATGGGCCGCCGCCGGGATCAGTCCACAACGGACCTGGGCGTTGCCGAAGGCGCTGTGGCTGGTGGACCGGGGGCGCCCGCCCGGCCGGGTCCGGCTGGCGCACCAGGTGGACGTCATCAATTCGCGACTGATCGGACGCCCCGCCGCCGCCGACACCAGCAACGCGCTCAAGACCGGCATCGACCCGATCGCCGGGAGCTGGCCCGCCGAGGACCTGGATCGCCTGGGGCTCGACCCCGGGCTGCTGCCGCCGCTGGCGGCCCCCGGCCAGGTGCTGGGACACGTGTGCGCGCGGGCTTCCGAGCGCACCGGCATTCCCGCCGGCGTGCCGGTCGTCGCCGGAATGACCGACGGCTGTGCCGCCCAGATCGCCGCCGGGGTGCTGCGCCCCGGGCAGTGGAACCTCGTCGTGGGCACCACGACCGTCCTCAAGGGCGTGTCGGATTCGCTGCTTCACGACCCCACCGGCGCCCTGTACTCGCATCGCTCGCCGGACGGGCGCTGGTGGCCCGGTGGCGCGTCGAGCGCCGGGGCCGGTCTGCTCAGCCAGCAGTTCGAACCGTCCGAATACGACGCCCTGGACGCCCGGGCCGCCGAGCGGGAACCCGCCGGATGCCTGACGTATCCGCTGGCGACGGTGGGGGAGCGGTTCCCGTTTCGCCGACCCGACGCCCAGCGCCTGACCATCGGGCAACCGCGCGACGACGCCGACCGCTACGCCGCGATCCTTCAGGGGGTGGCGTTCGTGGAACGCCTGTGTCTCGACCACGTCCGGGCGCTGGGCGCGAGCGTGGGGGAGCGGGTGACCGTCACCGGCGGCGGCGCCCGCAGCGCCTACTGGACCCAGCTGCAGGCCGACATCCTGGGACGGACCGTGCTGGTGCCGCGGCTGGCCGAGGGCGCGGTGGGCATGGCGGTGCTCGCGGCGTCCCATGTGGGCACATTGGCCGAGGCGGCCGGGCGCATGCTCGACGAGGTGGGGCAGTTTCGTCCCCGACCCGGTGCGCGGCAACGGTTCGACGGCCGCTACGCCGAACTCGTCGCCGCGCTGCGGGCGCGCGACTGGATCGGCGAGGACCTCGCCGCGTCCGCGCTGTCGGGAGTGGAGTCATGAGCGACACCGTCGTCCTGCTGATCCGTCACGGCGAGACCTCGTTTCACGCGCGAAACCGCTACTGCGGACGCACCGACGCGCCGTTGACGGCCCGGGGCCGGCGACAGGCCGCCGACCTGGCGGTGTGGGCGGCCACGGCGCGGCTCGACGCGGTGTACAGCTCCACCCTGCGGCGCGCCGCGGACACCGCCGATCCGTCCGCCCACGCCGCGGGTGTGCGGTGCACCCGCGACGCGCGGCTGGTGGAGCTGGATTTCGGGCTCGCCGAGGGATTGACCGCCGGGGAGATGGCCGAGCGCTGGCCCGAACAGCGCGCGGCGTTCGTGTCCGACCCGGTGGCCCACCCGCTGCCCGGGGGAGAGGATCCGCGCGCCGCCATCGACAGGGGGGCCGCGGCGGTGGCCGACATGGCCGCCCGCCATCGCGGCGGCCGCGTCCTGGCGGTGTGCCACAGCACGCTGCTGCGCCTGGTGACCTGCGGCTTGACCGGCATCGACCCGGCGGGCTACCGGGCCCGGTTCCCGAAGGTCGCCAACACCAGCGGCGCGGTGCTGCGGCATCGCGGGCCGCGCGGCGACTGGGAGCTGGTGGATTTCAATCCGGCGCTGACCAACGGGGTACCCGGCCACCGGCCGATCACATGAATTAACAAGATTCGACGTTAAGAACTCTTGACCAGATGTGAATTAGATCGTAGGCTCCCGGAAACAACTGGAAACCCGCCCGTCATCGGGCCGTAAGCATACGGCCGTTGTGCTGGTACTGCCCCCGCAACCGGCGCCCGGCCACTAGTCCGCTCCCTGACTCCCCGGAGGTCTGGAGATCTCATGAACAACACTCATCACACCGGTCGGCGCCACAACCGACGCGATCTGCTGCGGCTCACCGGACTCGGGGCGGCCCTCACCGTCAGCGCGCCGATGCTGCAAGCCTGCGGTTTCGGCGGCGGCTCGGGCCAAGACGGCGACTCGGCGGCCAACGACATCACCGGCAGCTTCGACTGGAAGAAGTACGACGGCAAGACCGTCAAGCTGCTGATGAACAAGCACCCCTACACCGACGCGCTCAAGAAACACAAGTCCGAGTTCGAGCACAAGACCGGCATCACCCTGGAGATCGACGAGTTCCCCGAGTCGAACTACTTCGACAAGGTCACCCTGGAACTCAAGTCCCGCCAGGGCAACTACGACGCCTTCATGCTCGGCGCCTACATGGTGTGGCAGTACGGCCCGCCCGGATACCTCGAAAACCTCGGACCGTGGATGAAGAACGACTCCGCCACCCACGGCGACTTCGACTCCGAGGACTTCTTCCCCAACCTGCTGAAGGCCGGACGGTGGGACTTCACCAACGGCGACCCGCTCGGCGGCAAGAAGCAGTGGATGCTGCCGTGGGGCTTCGAGACCAACGTGATCTGTTACCGCAAGGACGTGTTCAAGAAGCTCGGCCTCAAACCGGCCGAGACCTTCGACGAGCTCATCGACCTGGCCGCGACCCTCGACAAGAAGACCGGGTCCAAGGGCTTCGACGACATGTACGGCATCGCGGTGCGCGGCTCCAAGGAATGGGCCACCATCCACCCCGGATTCATGACCATGTACTCCCGGCTCGGCCTGAAGGACTTCGACGTCAAGGGCGGCAAGCTGGTGCCGCGCATGAACTCGGCCAAGGCGGTCGACTTCACCGACAAGTGGGCCAAGATGGTGCGCGACTCCGGCCCCAAGGGCTGGACGTCCTACACCTGGTACCAGGCGTCCAGCGACCTCGGCTCGGGCAAGACCGCCATGCTCTTCGACGCCGACTCCGCCTCGTACTTCCAAAACGAGGGCACCAAGGCGGCCGGAAAACTCGCCTGGCACCCCGGTCCCAAGGGCCCCGACGGCTCCCTGGCCACCAACATGTGGATCTGGTCGCTGGCCATGAACGCCTCGTCCAAGAACAAGGGACCCGCGTGGTGGTTCCTGCAGTGGGCGACGTCCAAGGAACACCTGAAGTATGCCGCCACCAAGGGCCAGCACATCGACACGGTGCGCCAGTCGATCGCCAAGTCCGCGCCGTACAAGGACAAGCTGACCAGCTACACCGACTTCCTCGACACCTTCAACACCGTCATCGACCACACCAAGATCCAGTTCACGCCGCAGAAGAACTTCTTCGACGCCACCACCTCGTGGGCGGGGGCGCTGCAGACCATCTACGGCGGCGAGGACGCC
>NZ_DASQPW010000241.1:0-2072 GCF_035643755.1 Stackebrandtia sp.
CGGGCGGTCTCCGCGCGCACCCCCACGCTGGCGTTCTGCTCCTCGGCGCGGGCGCTGGCCGCCGCCTTCGACGGCGTCAACGCCCCTGTCGCCGAGTTCCGGCCCGGCCCGGCGCTGTTGGCGCGCCGCGACGCCTCCACCGACGACCCCCTGTTCGGCGCCGCGCCCATGGTGCTGGACGTGGTGGCCTGGCGCCACGAGGAGCTGCGCGAGCCGCCGCCGGCGGCCACCCTGCTGGCCGCCTCCCCGCACGGCGCGCCCGAGATCTTCCGGCTCGGCGACCGCTCCTGGGGGATTCAATCCCATGTGGAGTTCGACGCGGAGATGGTGCGCGGTCTCGGCGGGGACGAGGCGCTGGCCCGCCGCGTGGAGGGGATCGAGGACCACCTGGCCGACACCTGGAAGCCCATTGTGGAGCGCTTCGTGGCCCTGGCGGAGGGGCGCACCGCGGGCACCCCGCTTCCGCTGCTGCCGAACTGATGGACGCCCCGCTGCGACGGCTCGTCGAGGCCGACCCGAGCGCCGCCGAGCCCCTGGAGAGCGACGAGCGCCTCAGGCGCCGCGCCGCGGCCGTGCTGGGCGCCTCGGAGGCGCTGGGCGACTACCTCGTCGCCCACCCCGGATCGTGGGAGGCCCTGCGCCACGGCGCCCGGCGGGACCTCGACGTGGTGGCCTCGGCGCTCGACGTCGCCTCCCTGCACACCGCCTACCGCCACCGGCTGCTGCAGATCTGCGCCGACGACCTCACCGGCGACGGCGACATCGGCCACGTGGGACACGAACTGTCCGATCTGGCCGATGCCACGGTGTGGGCGGCGCTGTCGATGGCGCGCGCCGAGCACCCCTCGTCGGAGGCGCGGCTGGCGATCATCGCGATGGGCAAGTGCGGCGCCCGCGAGCTCAACTATGTCTCCGATGTGGACGTACTGTTCGTCGCGGAGGGCGACCTGGAGACCGCCACCGGTTGGGCCGCCCGCACCATGAACATCTGCGCCGAGGTGGCCTGGCAGGTGGACGCGGGCCTGCGGCCCGAGGGGCGCAGCGGCGCGCTGGTGCGCACCGTCGACAGCTACCTCAGCTACTACCGCCGCTGGGCCAAGACCTGGGAGTTCCAGGCGCTCATGAAGGCCCGCCCCACCGTCGGGGACACGGCGCTGGGTGCGTCGTGGATGGAGGCGATCAGCCCGCTGGTGTGGACCACCGCCGACGACGCCGACGCGGTGACCGCGATCCGGGCCATGCGGCGCCGCGTCATCGCCGAGCTGCCCGCCGACGGCGCCGCGAACGAGATCAAGCTCGGCCCCGGCGGCCTGCGCGACATCGAATTCGCCGTCCAGCTCATGCAGCTGGTGCACGGGCGCAGCGACGCCTCGCTGCGCGTCAGGTCCACACTGGAGGCCCTGGAGGCGCTCACCGCCGGCGGCTACCTGGCCCGCGCCGACGGCGAGGCCCTCACCGCGACCTATCGCTTCCTGCGCACCGTGGAGCACCGGCTCCAGCTGCGCCGGCTGCGCCGCACCCACCGCGTCCCCGACGACCCCGAGTCGCTGCACTGGCTGGCCCGCGTCCTGGGCTTTCGCACCCGCGAGGAGTTCAACGCCACCTGGCGCCAGCACGCCGCCACCGCGCGCCGCCTCCACGAGAAGCTGTTCTACCGACCGCTTCTGGAGGCGGTGGCCGAGGTGCCCACCGCGGGCCTGAGGCTCACCCCCGACGCCGCCCGCGCCCGCCTCGAGGTGCTCGGCTTCGCCGACCCCGCCGGGGCGCTGCGCCACATCTCGGCGCTGACGGCCGGGATCTCGCGGGCCGCGGCGATCCAGCGCACCCTGCTGCCGGTGCTGCTGGGGGAGTTCGCCGAGGCGCCGCAGCCCGACCGGGGGCTGTTGGCCTACCGCGCGGTGTCGGAGAAGCTGGGCAGCACCCCCTGGTATCTGCGGCTGCTGCGCGACGGCGGCCCGATCGCGCTGCGGCTGGCGCGGCTGTTGGCCACCTCCCGCTACTTCACCGACCTGCTGATGCGCGACCCCGAGGCGCTGCGGCTGCTGGCCGACGACGCCGACCTGCGTCCCCGC
>NZ_DASQPW010000242.1:0-10407 GCF_035643755.1 Stackebrandtia sp.
TGCCGCCGCAACCGGCCCCCTCGCCGGCCCCGGCGCCGCGCACCGAGCCGCTGCCCCCGTCCAACGCACCTACTCTCTTCGACACCGCCGCGCTGCACCCCGAGCCCGAGCCGAAGCCCGCCGAGGAATATCAGCACCGCGCCAGCCACCTGCCCCCCGCGCAGCCGCGCCCCACGGTCGCGCCGCCCCCGGCCACCGACCCCGCGCCGGAGCGCACCGGGGTGTTCCGTTCCGAGCCACGTCCCGCCCCGGCCCCGCAGCCGACCTCCCCCAACCGGCTGAACCCGAAGTACAGCTTCGACACCTTCGTCATCGGCTCGTCCAACCGCTTCGCCCACGCCGCGGCGGTGGCGGTCTCGGAGTCCCCCGCCAAGGCGTACAACCCGCTGTTCATCTACGGGGGTTCCGGGCTGGGCAAGACCCACCTGTTGCACGCCATCGGCCACTACGCCCAGAGCCTCGGCAACGCCAGTTCGGTGCGGTACGTGTCGACGGAGGAGTTCACCAATGACTTCATCAACTCGCTGCGTGACGACAAGCGCCAGGCGTTCCAGCGGCGCTATCGCGACGTCGACATCCTACTGATCGACGACATCCAGTTCCTGGAGCGCGCCGAGCGCACCCAGGAGGAGTTCTTCCATACCTTCAACACCCTCCACAACTCCAACAAGCAGTTGGTGATCACGTCCGACCGCTCGCCGAAGCAGTTGTCCACTCTGGAGGATCGACTGCGGACGCGGTTCGAGTGGGGCCTGCTGGCCGACATCCAGCCGCCCGACCTGGAGACCCGGATCGCGATCCTCCAGAAGAAGGCGGCCCAGGAGCGCCTCGACGCGTCGCCGGAGGCCCTGGAGTTCATCGCTTCGCGGATCAACCACTCGATCCGGGAGCTGGAGGGCGCGCTGATCCGGGTGACCGCCTACGCGAACCTCACCCGGCGCCCGGCGGATCTCGCGCTGTCCCAGGAGGTGCTGCGCGACTTCATCCCGGAGGGCGAGAGCCCCGACATCACCACCGAGGACATCATGGCCGCCACCGCCGAGTACTTCGGCGTCAGCGACAACGATCTGCGGGGGCACTCGCGTTCCCGGGTGCTGGCCAACGCCCGCCAGGTCGCCATGTACCTGTGCCGCGAGCTCACCGACCTGTCGCTTCCCCGCATCGGCCAGGCGTTCGGCGGCCGCGACCACACCACCGTCATGTACGCCGATCGCAAGATTCGCAAGCAGATGGCGGAGAAGCGCTCGCTGTACAACCAGATCGCCGAGCTCACCAACAAGCTGAAACAGCAGGGCCGTTTAGCCACTTCTCAAGATTTTTTCCACTTTCTTATCCACAGCTGATGTGGACAACTCTGTGGGAAACCTGTGGAAGACAGGGGAAAATCTGTGGAGGGCGTGTGGATATCCTGTGGACAGTCATTTTCGTTCGTCCACACCACTTGTGGACAATCTGTGTATAACCTGTGGACCGATCTGTGAATAGCTGTGGAGAAAATCCCTCCGGCTGTGGATGTGTGGATAACCCCGGGTTTCTCCACACCGGTCTCCACATCTTCTCCACATGTGCACTTCCATTGCCACCAGCGAAAACGGCCGTAATCCACAGTTTCCACAGCACTCAATACGACTACGGTATTTATCTCCTAAGAACAACATCTGTTAGTAGCGGTGTGGAAAACTCTCGCCCTTCGTTCGGGCCGAAACCGGGCGCCGCAAAACCCGGATCGGTCGTCCGCCCCGATCGGGTTCATGGCAGCATGGTCACCTCACCGAGGGGACGCGAAGGAGAAACCCATGAAGCTTCGAGTCGATCGCGACGCGCTCGCAGACGCCGTCGCCTGGACCGCCAAGAGCCTGCCGGTACGACCGTCGGTGCCGGTGTTGGCCGGAGCTCTGCTGACCGTGGAGGACGGCCGGCTCACCATCTCGGGCTTCGACTACGAGGTGTCCAGCCAGGTGACGCTGGACGTGTCCGCCGACTCCTCCGGCAGCGCCCT
Organism: Stackebrandtia sp.; assembly: GCF_035643755.1. NCBI lineage: Bacteria > Bacillati > Actinomycetota > Actinomycetes > Glycomycetales > Glycomycetaceae > Stackebrandtia > Stackebrandtia sp. Next base: position 2,000 of record NZ_DASQPW010000242.1, read on the forward strand.
GGTTTCCGGCAAGCTGCTCGCCGAGATCGTCAAGGCCCTGCCCGCCAAGCCGGTCGACCTGGCCGCCGAGGGAAGCCACGTCGAGCTGACCTGTGGCAGCGCCCGCTTCACCCTTCCGACCATGCCCGTCGAGGACTACCCGGCGCTGCCCGACATGCCCTCGTCCGCCGGAACCGTTGACGCCGCGGCATTCGCCGCCGCGGTCGCGCAGACCGCCGTCGCCGCCGGACGGGACGACACCCTGCCGACCATGACCGGCGTTCAGTTGGAGTTCAACGGCAGCGGGCTGGCCCTGATGGCCACCGACCGCTACCGGATGGCGATCCGCGATCTGGACTGGCGGCCGGAAAACGGCGACATCAACGTGACCACCCTGATCCCGGCCAAGGCGCTGTCGGACACGGCCAAGGCGCTGGGGAGCCGGGGCGGCGAGGTCACCATCGCGCTGCCCGACAGCGAATCCGGCGGGGTCGGCATGGTGGGTTTCGCCGCCGACGGCCGCCGCACCACCAGCCGGGTGCTCGACGGCCAGCTGCCGCCTCTGCGTTCCCTGATCCCGTCGAGCTTCTCGTCGGAACTGCGCGTCAACACCGCCGAGATCGGCGCCGTGGCGCGCCGGGTTTCCCTGGTGGCCGAGCGCAACTCGCAGCTGCGGCTCAGCTTCGACGACGACGGCCTGGTGGTGGAGGCCGGCGGCGCCGAGGACGCGAAGGCGTCGGAGGGTCTGGACTGCCAGTACACCGGCGAGGCCACCAAGGTCGCCTTCAACCCGCAGTACCTTCTGGACGGCCTTTCCGCGGTGTCGGCCCCGGTGGCGGTGTTCTCATTCGCCGGGTCCGGTAAGCCCGTCACCCTGACCGGCGACAAGATGTCCGAAGACGACGAGGGCGACTACAGCGGATACCGGCATCTGTTGCAGCCCTTGCGCTACGACGGCTAATCACCATGACACGAGCGTGAAGGAGCATTCGATGCAACTGGGGATCATCGGCCTGGGCAAGATGGGCGGCAACATGCGCACCCGGCTGCGCGATGCGGGCCACGAGGTCGTCGGCTACGACATGAACCCCGACCTGGCCGACGTCGACAGCCTCGAGGCCATGGTGTCACGGCTGGAGGCGCCCCGCGCGGTGTGGATCATGGTGCCCTCGGGCGACCCGACCCGCCAGACCGTGGCCCGGCTCGGCGAGCTGCTGGACGCCGGCGACGTCGTGGTCGACGGCGGAAACTCCCGCTTCAGCGACGACGCCGAGCACGCCGAACTCCTGGCGGGCACGGGGGTCGGCTACGTCGACGCCGGCGTGTCCGGCGGCGTGTGGGGTCTGAAGAACGGCTACGCGCTCATGGTCGGCGGGGACGCCAAGCACGTCGAGGCCCTGATGCCGATCTTCGACGCGCTGAAGCCTCCGGGCGAGTTCGGCTTCGTCCACGCCGGTGGCGTGGGCGCGGGCCACTACGCGAAAATGGTCCACAATGGCATCGAATACGGGCTGATGCAGGCATACGCCGAGGGCTACGAACTGCTGCGCGCCAGCGAGCACGTCACCGACGTCCCCGCGGTCTTCAAGTCCTGGCGCGAGGGCACCGTGATCCGCTCCTGGCTGCTGGACCTGATGGACCGGGCCCTGGACGACGACCCCGAGCTGGAGAAGCTGTCGGGCTACGCCACCGACTCCGGCGAGGGCCGCTGGACCGTCGAGGAGGCGATCCGGCTGGCCGTTCCGCTGGAGGCGATCACCGCCTCGCTGTTCGCCCGCTTCGCCTCGCGGCAGGACGACTCCCCCGCCATGAAGGCGATCGCCGCGCTGCGCAACCAGTTCGGGGGGCACGCGGTCAAGCCGGAAGACTGACCAGCGTGGCTATTCTTCGATAAGGAAATCCGACGTCGGAAGGGCGGGTGCACCGTGCACGTACGGCGCCTGGAACTCACCGACTTCCGTTCCTACGCGCACGTCGACGTGACGCTGCCCGAGGGGCAGTGCGTCTTCGTGGGTTCCAACGGCCACGGCAAGACCAATCTGGTGGAGGCGTTGGTGTACCTGGCGACGGGTTCCAGCCACCGGGTGGCCACCGACGCGCCCCTGGTGCGCACCGGAGCGGCCGCCGCCACCGTGCGGGCCGCCGTCGTCCACGAGAGACGGGAGCTGCTGGCCGAGCTGGCGATCACGCCCGGCAAGGCCAACCGCGCCAAGCTGAACCGCGCCAACCTGCCGCGCGCCCGCGACCTGATCGGCGCGTTGAAGGCGGTGAGCTTCGCGCCCGAGGACCTCAACCTGGTCCGCGGCGACCCGGAACAGCGCCGCCGCATGCTGGACGAGCTGCTCACCGCCCGCCACCCCCGCTTCGCCGGCGTGCGGGCGGACTACGACCGGGTGGTCAAGCAACGCAATGCCTTGCTGCGTACCGCATTCCTGGCGCGCAAGACCGGCGGGCGCGGGAACACCGACCTCCACACCCTGGACATCTGGGACGCCCACCTCGCCGAGCACGGCGCGGACCTGCTGGCAGGGAGGCTGGCCCTGGTGGAGGACCTGGCCCCCTACGTGGTCAAGGCGTACGACGCGGTGAGCGCCGGGCGCGGCCGTCCACAGTTGAACTATCGCAGCGCGCTGGCCGAATCCGAGCCGCTGGCCGCCGACCGCGACCTGTTGGGGGCGCGGCTGTCGGCGGCGCTGGCGGCGGCCCGTTCCCGCGAGGTGGAGCGCGGCACCACCGTGGTCGGTCCGCATCGCGACGACCTGGAGCTGCGGCTGGGAGAGCTGCCCGCCAAGGGGTACGCCAGCCACGGCGAGTCCTGGTCGTACGCGCTGGCGCTGCGGTTGGGCGCCGCGGAGCTGTTGCGGGACAACGGGACCGCGCCGGTGCTGATCCTCGACGACGTCTTCGCCGAGCTGGATTCCGGGCGCCGGGACCGGCTGGCGGAGCTGGTGGCCGCCGCGCCGCAGGTGTTGGTCACCTGCGCCGTGGCCGATGACATACCATCCAGTTTGGATGGAGCGCGTTTCGACGTCCACGATGGGGAGGTGAACCGTGTCGTTTGACGATCGCGCCGCGCCGAGGCGCCGCCGCCGCTCCCCCGCGCGCCGGGGGGAGGCGACCTGGTCGGGGCCGGGCCCCGACGCCCGCGACCCGCAACGCATCGGCGACGTGTTGGGGAAACTGGTGCGCGACCGGGGCTGGCGGCGCAACACCGCGCAGGCCGGGATCTTCGCGCGCTGGGGGGAACTGGTCGGCCCGGAGATCGCCGCCCACTGCCGCCCGGTGTCGTGCGACAAGGGCGAGTTGATCATCGAGGCCGAGTCGGCGGCCTGGGCCACGCAACTGCGCTTGTTCAAGACGCAGATCCTGCAGCGGCTGTCGAGCGGAGTCGGGCCCGACATGGTGACCCGGGTGCGGATCAACGGACCGTCCCAACCGTCGTACGTCACCGGACCACGCCGGGTCCGGTTTCGTCAATAAACCGGCGACAACGGCGTATAACAGATGAACGGTCCGCACCCGCGAGGGGGTGTACACGGACCGGCCCGGAAGAACTGTGGTGCGGCTTAAGGGGCGCTGGATGCGATTGTGTCGGGGTCGCCCAGTAAGCTTGAGCGGTACCGCCGGGTAGGCGCGGCTGGAATCCTGATTCTCACGCCCGGCCCGGTGCGTGCTCGAAACGTCAATGAACAAGGAGTAGTTGGTGGCAGCGGCGAAAAAAGCAGACGATTACAACGCCGGGTCGCTGACCGTCCTCGAGGGTCTCGAGGCGGTCCGCAAGCGACCCGGCATGTATATCGGTTCGACGGGGGAACGCGGCCTGCACCACCTCGTGTGGGAGGTCGTCGACAACGCCGTCGACGAGGCCCTCGCCGGGTTCTGCGACACGATCGACGTCACGATCCTGCGCGACGGCGGCGTGCGGGTGATCGACAACGGACGCGGTTTCCCCGTCGACCTTCACCCCAAGTTGAAGAAGCCCGGCGTCGAGGTGGCGCTGACCGTGCTGCACGCCGGAGGCAAGTTCGACTCCAAGTCCTATCAGGTTTCCGGCGGTCTGCACGGCGTCGGCGTCTCCGTGGTCAACGCGCTGTCCACACAGATCGACGTCGAGATCGAAAAGAGCGGCTTCGTCTGGCGACAGTCGTATAAGAACTCGGTGCCCGGCCCGCTCGAAAAGGGCGAGAAGACCGGCAAGACCGGTACGGCGCTGACCTTCTGGCCGGACGACACCATCTTCGAGACCGTCGAGTTCAACTTCGAGACCATCTACCGGCGGCTGCAGGAGCGGGCCTTCCTCAACAAGGGCCTGAAGATCGTGCTGCACGACGAGCGCCCCCGCCCGGAGTCCGAAGAGGACACCAAGCCGCGCGACGTGACCTTCCGGTACGACGAGGGCATCGCCGACTTCGTCCGGCATCTCAACGCCACCAAGAACCCGCTGCACAAGACCGTGGTGATGTTCGAGGCGACCGAGGACAACCAGAGCCTCGAGGTCGCCATGCAGTGGAACGAGTCGTACGGCGAGAGCGTGTTCACGTTCGCCAACATGATCAACACCCACGAGGGCGGCACCCACGAGGAGGGCTTCCGGGCCGCGTTGACCAGCTGCGTCAACAAGTACGGCACCGACAAGAAGCTGCTGAAGGGCGCCGACCGGCTGTCGGGCGACGACATCCGCGAGGGCCTGGCGGCCATCGTGTCGGTGAAGCTCACCGAGCCGCAGTTCGAGGGCCAGACGAAGACCAAGCTGGGCAACACCGAGGTGAAGAGCTTCGTCCAGAAGGTCTGCAACGAGTGGCTGGTCGACTGGTTCGACCGCAACCCCTCCGAGGCCAAGATCATCATCACCAAGGCCTCGGCCGCGGCGCAGGCCCGCAAGGCCGCGGCGCAGGCCCGCAAGCTGGCGCGCCGCAAGTCGCTGCTGGAGACCTCCTCGATGCCGGGCAAGCTGGCCGACTGCCAGTCCACCGACCCGCGCGAGTCCGAGATCTTCGTGGTCGAGGGCGACTCGGCCGGCGGCTCCGCGAAGCAGGGCCGCGACCCCCGGACCCAGGCGATCCTGCCGATCCGGGGCAAGATCCTCAATGTCGAGAAGGCGCGCATCGACAAGATCCTCAAGAACAACGAGGTGCAGTCGATGATCACCGCGCTGGGCACCGGCATCCACGACGACTTCGACATCGAGAAGCTGCGCTACGGCAAGATCATCCTGATGTCCGACGCCGATGTGGACGGACACCACATCAACACCCTGCTGCTGACGCTGCTGTTCAGGTTCATGCGTCCGCTGGTGGAGATGGGCCATGTCTTCCTGTCGCAGCCGCCGCTGTACAAGATCAAGTGGAACCGCAAGGGCGACGTCTTCGAGTACGCCTTCTCCGACCGCGAGCGCGACGGCCTGATCGAGGCCGGTGTCGCCGCCGGCAAGCCGGACCCCAACAAGCACGAGGGCATCCAGCGCTACAAGGGTCTCGGCGAGATGAACTACACCGAGCTGTGGGAGACCACCATGAACCCGGCCACCCGCGCGCTGCTGCGTGTGACCCTCGACGACGCGGCAACCGCCGACGAGCTGTTCAGCGTCCTCATGGGTGAGGACGTGGAATCCCGCCGCCAGTTCATCCAGCGCAATGCCAAGGACGTCCGGTTCCTTGACATCTGACGCCCATCCGTTCTTCGTCCACGTAAATCTGCCAGGGGAGAGGTAAACCTTCGGTGAGCGATCCAAACCAGCCCGAAGTCGATGTGCCCGAGGTCCACGCCGGCCGAATCGAGCCCGTCGGCGTCGAAGTGGCGATGCAGCAGTCCTATGTCGACTACGCGATGAGCGTGATCGTCGGACGTGCCCTGCCGGACGTCCGCGACGGCCTCAAGCCCGTGCACCGCAAGATCCTTTACGGAATGTACGACGGCGGTTATCGTCCCGACCGGGCTTATGTCAAGTGCTCCCGCGTCATCGGCGACGTCATGGGGCAGTACCACCCGCACGGCGACGCTCCGATCTACGACGCGCTAGTGCGCATGGCGCAGCCCTGGTCGCTGCGCTACCCGCTCGTCGACGGCCAGGGCAACTTCGGCTCGCCCGGCAACGACCCGGCCGCCGCCCCGCGGTACACCGAGTGCCGGATGGACCCGCTGGCCATGGAGATGCTGCGGGACATCGACGAGGACTCCGTCGACTTCGGACCCAACTACGACGGCAAGACCACCGAGCCCGCCGTGCTGCCCGCCCGGATCCCCAACCTGTTGGTGAACGGCTCCGAGGGCATCGCGGTCGGCATGGCCACCAAGATCCCGCCGCACAACCTGCGCGAGATCGCCGAGGCCGTCTACTGGTGCCTCGACAACACCGAGGCCGACGAGGAGACCACCCTCGACGCGCTCATTAAGATCGTCAAAGGCCCCGACTTCCCCACCGGCGCCGCCATCCTGGGCCGCCAGGCCATCGAGGACGCCTACCGCACCGGCCGCGGCGCCATCCGGGTGCGCGCCATCATCGAGGTCGAGGAGGACCGCAAGGGTCGCACCAACCTGGTGGTGTCCCAGCTGCCGTACCAGGTCAACCCCGACAACCTCGCCGAGCGGGTCGCGGAGCTGGTCAAGGACGGCAAGCTCAACGGCATCGCCGACATCCGCGACGAGTCCTCCGGCCGCACCGGCATGCGGCTGATCCTGGTGCTGAAGCGCGACGCCGTCGCCAAGGTGGTGCTGAACAACCTCTACAAGCACACCCAGCTGCAGGACACCTTCGGCGCCAACATGCTGGCGCTGGTGGACGGCGTGCCGCGCACCCTCAACCTGGCTCAGTTCGTGCGGCACTACACCGCGCACCAGATCGAGGTCATCGTCCGGCGCACCAAGTTCCGGCTCCGCAAGGCCGAGGAACGCGCCCACATCCTGCGCGGACTCGCCAAGGCCCTGGACCACCTGGACGAGGTGATCGCCCTGATCCGGCGCTCGCCCTCGGCCGAGGAGTCCAAGGCCGGCCTGATGCGGCTGCTCGACGTGGACGAGGTGCAGGCCACCGCCATCCTCGACATGCAGCTGCGCCGCCTGGCCGCGTTGGAGCGCCAGAAGATCGTCGACGAGCTGACCGACATCGAGGCCCGCATCGCCGACCTGGAGGACATCCTCGCCAAGCCGGAACGGCAGCGCCAGATCATCAAGGACGAGCTGCGCGCCATCGTGGACAAGTGGGGCGATGAACGCCGCACCAACATCGTCCCCTTCGAGGGCGACGTGGCCATAGAGGACCTGATCGCCCGCGAGGACATCGTCGCCACCATCACGCGCGGCGGCTACGCCAAGCGCACCAAGGTCGACGCCTACCGCTCGCAAAAGCGCGGCGGCAAGGGCGTGGCGGGCGCCCAGCTGAAGCAGGACGACCTGATCAGCCACTTCTTCGTGTGCTCCACACACGACTGGCTGCTGTTCTTCACCAACAAGGGCCGCGTCTACCGCGCCAAGGCCTACGAGCTGCCCGAGGCCAGCCGCACCGCGCGCGGCCAGCACGTGGCCAACCTGCTGGCCTTCCAGCCCGACGAGCAGATCGCCCAGGTGATGCAGATCAGCGGCTACGACGTCGCGCCGTATCTGGTGCTGGCGACCCGCCGCGGTCTGGTGAAGAAGACGAAACTCACAGAGTTCGACTCGCCGCGCTCCGGCGGCGTGATCGGCGTCAACCTGCGCGACGGCGACGAGCTGGTCGGCGCGGCGTTGGTCACGCCCGACGACGACCTGCTGTTGGTGTCCAAACACGCCCAGGCGATCCGCTTCCAGGCCACCGACGAATCGCTACGCCCCATGGGGCGCGCGACATCCGGCGTGATAGGCATGAGGTTCGTCGGAGCCGACGAATTGCTCACCATGGAGGTCGTCCGCAACGGTGTCGACATCCTGGTGGCCACCAGCGGCGGCTACGCGAAACGCACACCAGTGGAGGAATATCCCCAGCAAGGACGCGGCGGTAAGGGAGTGCTCACCGCTAAGATTACCGACAGGCGGGGCAACCTCATTGGCGCACTGTCGGTGACACCCGATGACGAACTTTTCGCCATCACATCGGAGGGAGGGGTGATCCGGACACCGGTGAAACCGGTGCGTCGGACGTCCGATCGCAACACGATGGGTGTCAAGCTGATTAACCTGCCAGATGGCGTGTCACTTCAGGCGGTGGCACGAAGCGCCGATGACCCAGACGAACAGGACTGAGACACATGACCGATGCGCAGGCAGGCGGGGCTTCAACGGCGCGTGCCGCGGTCGCCGGTGACAACCCGGCGACCACCACGCCCACCCAAGGCGGCACCACCAGCTACACCCGGCCGCCCGGGATGACGGCCCCGCCCACCTCGCCGGACGCGATCAACACCGGCGCCACCCAGGGCCCCGCCCGCGTCGCCGACGCGGTCCGGGCCGCCCGCGCG
>NZ_DASQPW010000243.1:0-10706 GCF_035643755.1 Stackebrandtia sp.
GTGACCCTGGCGGGGCTGGTGGTCGTGGTGTTGGCGCTCAACGCGTACGAGTACTGGGTGGTGGCGCGGCGGGGGACACTGTCCTAAGAGCTCCCAGATTTGCGGTGGAACCTCCGCGCCGCATTTCCAGGAACTGACAACAGGCGCCGAAAAGTGGGGTCTTCTCAGTCGCGGTGTCGCCGCGCGACGGCGGCCAGCGCGGCGAGACGGTCGCCAGCGGCCAGGCCGAGGTGGTACAGGGCCAGGCCCGTGGCGCCCGCGGCGACGAGTCGGTCGACGTGGTCGGCGAGGCCCTCGGGCGCGGCGGGCGGCAGGGCGGTGACGTACGCGTCGACGGCGCCGTGGCGCCCCGCGGCGGCGGCCACGGCGGTCGCGGACGCCGCGTCGGTGGGCCAGGCGGGCACCAGCAGGACGTCGGCGTCGGAAGCGGCGGTGTCGGTGAGACCCGGGGACGGTCCCGTGGCCCAGGGGTCGGGGCTGGCGTGCAGGGTGATGGTGGCGTGGGGCGCGGTTTCGCGGATCGCGGTCAGCACCTCGGCGCGCAGCGCGTCGGCGGAGGCGTGGCGTCCGTCCAGTATGGTGTCAGCGAGATCGCTTGGTACGTCGGCGGTCGGCGGGGTGGCGGCGCGGCGCAGTGCGGCTATCACGGCCTCGGGGTCGGCTCCGGCGGAGCGCCAGCCCGCCTGGCAGGCGTAGCAGCAGCACACCGACAGCCAGCGGGACGCCGCCGCGTCCCAGGCGCCGTCGGTCTTCTCGTGGTGTCCATTGTGTGCGATTCCCATGTGGCCGCAGCCCTCCAGGGACACCTCGTCGATGGGGGTGTCGAGCAGGGACTCGGCGACCAGGGTGGCGGCGTATTCGCGCACCTCGGCGTGGGCGGGGCACAGCGCGTACGGGTAGACGTCGCCGAAGCAGTTGGTGACGGCGACGTCGGGGTGGGCGCGGCCGAGTCTGCTGTTGTGGGTGAGGACGATCCAGGCGGCGACGCGTTTTCCCTTGGCGCGCAATGTTCGCGTGGCGACGCCGAAGGGGTCGGGGCCGTCGGTCCATTCGGGGGCCAGCGGGCGCAGCCGTCGCCTGGCCCACACGGACGTCCGCACGGGGCGGTACAGCGCGGCGTGGGGGGCGTCGACGACGCGGTGCCTGGGGTGCAGCGGGGTGGCGGCCCTGGTGGAGTGGTAGGCGGCGGCCAGGGTGACGGTGTCGACGCCGTCGGGGATCCTGTCCGGAAACGACGGATCGCCGAGGACGTCCCACGGGTAGGCGTGCGCCGAGATCCTCACCAGTGCGCCTTTCGGATGCGAAACGTCGGGTCGAATCGTCGCAGGTATGTCTCGTCGTCGCGGAAGCGGATGCCGCAGGTCTCGTAGTCGGCGTGCGCGCGAGCCAGGGCGTCGCGGTCGAGGTCGACGCCGAGGCCGGGACCCGCGGGCACCTCGATCGCGCCGTCGACGAAGCTCAGTGGACGCTCGATGACGTCGTGCCCGTCCTGCCACGGGTAGTGGGTGTCGACGGCGTAGGTCAACTGTGGAGTGGCGGCCGCGGCGTGCGTCATGGCGGCGAGGCTGATTCCCAGGTGGCTGTTGGAGTGCATGGACATGCCGACGTCCCAGGCGCGGCACATGGCGCCGAGTTCGCCGGTGGCGCGCAGCCCGCCCCAGAAGTGGTGGTCGCCGAGCACCACGCCGACGGCGCGCTTGCCGAAGCCCTCGGCGATGTCGGCGAACCCGACGACGCACATGTTGGTGGCCAACGGCATCGGGGCCCGCGCGGCGACGGCGGCCATGCCGTCGATGCCCGGGGCGGGGTCCTCGAGGTATTCCAGCAGGCCCTCGGTCTGCTCGGCCACGGCGATGGAGGTGTCGACCGTCCAGGCGGCGTTGGGGTCGAGCCTGAGTGGATGGTCACCGAAGGCGTCGCGCAGCGCGGCGATGGCGGCGATCTCCTCGTCGGGCGGGAACACCCCGCCCTTGAGCTTGATGGACCCGAACCCGTAGCGGTCGATCATGCGGCGGGCCTGGGCGACGATGCCGTCGGGGTCGAGGGCGGCGCCCCACTCGTCGGGTTCGGCGTCGGGGTGGCGGTCCCACTTGTAGAACAGGTACGCCGAGAACGGGACGGTGTCGCGGACCTTGCCGCCCAACAGATCGGTGACGGGGCGCCCCAGGGCGCGGCCCTGGATGTCCAGCAGTCCCGTCTCGAACGCGGCGACGACGCGGGCCAGGGTCTTGTCGATGCTGGAGGCGCCGGTCAGGCCGTGGCGGTCGGGGGCCTCGCTGGAGCCGATGGCCTCGGCGCAGCGGCGGCGCAGTCCCGCCAGGTCGAAGGCGTCGAGGCCCTTCAGCGCAGCGGCGGCGCGGCGCAGCAGGACCAGGTGCTGTTCGTCGCCGTAGGACTCGCCGAGCCCGCCGATGCCGTCGGCGGTGTGTACCTCGATGATGCTGCGCAGCGCCCACGGCTGGTGGACGCCCGCGGCGTTCAACAGTGGAGGGTCGGAGAAGGCGATCGGGGTGACGACGGCTTCGGTGATCGTCAGCGCGCTCATCCGATGCTCCCCAGGCTTTTGCGTCCCGCGTCGATGATCTCGGCGAGGCGTTCCAGGTGTTCGGGGGTGGGGTCGACCAGGGGCGGTCGCACCCCGCCGACGGGCAGCCCGCCCATCTCGGCGCCCGCCTTCACCAGGGCGACGGCGTATCCGGGGACGGCGCCGCGCAGCGCGGCGAACGGCAGGTAGAACTCCGCCAGCAGCATCCGCGCCGTGGCGTCGTCGCGTTCGGCGAAGGCGCGGTGGAAGGCGGTGGCGATGTCGGGGACGAAGCACAGGGTGGCCGAGGAGTAGCTGTCGACGCCGATGGCGCGGTAGGCGTGGGCGGACAGCTCGGCGGTCGGCAGTCCATTGAGGAAGATGAAGTCCTCGGCGCGGGGGTGGCCGCTGGCGCGGATCGCGGTGACCACGCGCAGCATGGCGTCGACGTCGCCGCGGCCGTCCTTGAGGCCGATCACCTGGTCGATGTCGAGCAGGGCCGTCGCGGCGGGCGGGTCGAGCACGGCGTTGGCGCGCTGGTACACGATGAGCGGAAGGGGGCTGGTCTCGGCGACGTAGCGCACGTGGGACACCAGGCCGCGCGGCGTGGACTCCACAAGGTACGGGGGCAGGAGCAGCAGCCCGTCGGCGCCCGCCTCGGCGGCCAGGGCGACGAATTCCCGCGCCAGCCTCGGTCCCCCTCCCGCGCCCGCGAAGACGGGGACGCGGCCCGCGACGGTCTCGACGGCGCAGGCGACCAGGGCGCGGTATTCCTGGCGCGACAGCGCGGTGAACTCGCCCGTGCCGCAGGCGACGAACAGGCCCGCCGGGCCCGCGGCGAGCTGGGCCTCGAGGTGTTCGCGGTAGACGTCCAGGTTGAGTTCGTCTCGGGAGTCGAAGGGGGTCAAGGGAAACGAGAGGAGTCCGCTGAGCTGCATCGACCGTCCAATCTTCGCAGGGGCCCGAGGCGGGCAACATCATGCTGCCCCGCGTCCACATATGTGTACAATACATTTATATATGTACGCTCCGCGAAGTTAGCATTCGCACAGCGCGACCGTCAATACCCTTGGGAGCAAGCATGCCAGGCGCCGAAAATCCATCGGTGAAGTCCGCCGAACGCACCGTCAGGATTCTGGAGGCGCTGGCCGACTCCCCCACCCGGCTCAGCCTGGCGCAGTTGCAGGAGCGGATGGGCTACCCGCGTTCCAGCCTGCACGCCCTGGTGCGCACCCTGCGGGAACTCAGGTGGATCGAGGCCGACGAGACGGGCTCGTCGTTCGGCGTGGGCCCCCACGCCCTGCTGTCGGGCACCGCCTACCTCGACCGCGACCCCGCGCTGCCCTACGCCACACACACCCTTGAGGACATTCGCGCCGAGATCGGCTACACCATCCACTACGCCCGCCGCGACGACGCCCACATCATCTATCTGGCCAGCCGCGAGGCCCGCGACACCGTGCGCGTGGTGTCGCGCGTCGGCCGCCGCCTCCCCGTTCACATCACGGCGCTGGGCCAGGTGCTGCTGTCCGACCTCACCGAGTCCGAGGTGGACGCCCTGCTGCCCGCCGAGCTGGAGCCCTTCACCGACAACACCATCACCAACCGCGCCGAACTCCACGCGGCGCTGGACGAGACCCGCTCGCGCGGCTGGGCGTCCGAAAGGGAACACGGCACGGTCGGGGTGGCGTGTGTGGCGGCCACGGTGGACTACCGCATCCCCGCCACCGACGCCATCAGCTGCTCGATGCCCGCGCAGCTGGCCACGTCCGAGGAGCTGGAGCGCGTGGCGGCCGTGATCTGCGAACACGCCCGCTCGCTGGCGTCCACGTTGCGCCGCAACGGAATCCGCTTACATCCGCTTTCCGAGCTCCACGTATGTCCAGGGCCCGCCGACCCGGTTGAGCGCGGCGTCGGCGTCGAAGTCGGGCTCGCCGTGCTCGGCGATCAGGGCGGGGGCGAAGATCTCGGAGTCGTCGACGGGGTGGTAGCCGACCGCCTCGCCCTCGTCGAGGGAGAACCAGCGCCGGGTGTTGCGGCTTATCCCCCAGACCACGCGATACCCGGGCGATTCGACCCGCAGGCACGCCTCGATGAGCCGGGCGCCGTCGGCGGGCGACATCCAGGTGGCCAGCCCGCGCAGGTCGGACACGCCGGCGAACCAGCTGCCGATGCGCAGGCAGATGACGTCGATGCCGAAGCGGTCGTGGTACATGCGGCCCGCGCCCTCCATGGCCACCTTCGACAGTCCATAGTAGGTATCGGGGCGGTGTGGGGCGTCGGCGGGGATCGGTCGGTCGGTGCGCGGCTGGAAACCCACGGCGTGGTTCGACGACGCCAGGATCACCCGGGGCACGCCCGCGCGCCGCGCCGCCTCCAGCGCCGTGATCGTGCCCTTGATGTTGACGTCCACTATGTCGTCGGCGGCGGCCTCGACGCTCAGCCCGCCCAGGTGGATCAGGGCGTCCATGCCGCGGCACGCCTGCTCCATCAGCCCGAGATCCGTCACCGAGCCGATCACGATCTCCTCGTCGGGCGTGGAGTCCGTTATGGAGTCAAGCTCCGACAGTTCGGGCGGGTCGGCGATGTCCAGGAGGCGAAGCGATCGCCCGGGCGCGATGATCCGGGGCCGCAGCAAACCGGCGACTCCGCCCGAGGCGCCGGTGATCAGGATGCGCTGAGTCGTCATGCCGACAGACCCTAGCCGATGCCGTCCACGCTTGGATAGCTTCCACATATGTGGATACAGGACAGGCTTCTGTGCCGGGCCGCATTCTGGTACGGTACGCACACACCTACATACACACGGGGACCGGCAAACTAGGAGCACCCATGTCTCGTCCCCGTGCCCGCCATCTGGGCTGGCTCGCGATTCCCGCCGCCGCCCTGCTGGCCGTGGCCCTGTCGCCCCTGGCACACGCGGAGTCCGCCGCCGACACCATCAACGTGTCCACACCGGACGAACTGTCGGCCGCGCTGGGCGACGCCCAGCCGGGCCAGACCATCGCGATGGCCCCGGGCGACTACCACGGCAACTTCGTCGCCCAGACCGCCGGCGACGCCGACAATCCCATCACCCTGACCGGGCCCGCCGACGCGGTGCTCAGCAGCGACGGACCCGCGGGCGACGGACCCGACTGCGCGAAACCCGGCAATGGCTGGAGTTCCGGCTACGGCCTGTGGCTCTACGACAGCGCCAACTGGAACCTCAAGGGCTTCACCGTCGCCGACTCCAAAAAGGGCATCGTCGTCGACCACTCCCCGCACGTCACCATCGACGGGGTCGCGGTGCACGGCATCGCCGACGAGGGCGTGCACTTCCGCAGCTCGTCGTCCGACGGCGTCATCGAGAACTCCACCATCACCGACACCGGCCGGGAACAACCCGAGTACGGCGAGGGCGTCTACATCGGCTCGGCCAACTCCAACTGGGAGTGCTTCGGCAACTCCGACGGCGTCGACTCCTCCGACCGCGTTCAGGTGCGCGACAACAAGATCGGGCCCGACGTCGCCGCCGAGCCCATCGATGTCAAGGAGGGCACCACGGGCGGAGAGATCAGCGGCAACACCTTCAACGGCCAGGGCATCGCGGGCCAGAACTCCGCCGACTCCTGGATCGACGTCAAGGGCATCGGTTACACCATCGAGCACAACACGGGCACCTTCTCGGACCCCGGGGTCTTCGCCAACGGCTACGAGACGCACAACCCGTCCACCACACCCGACATGGACAACGGGTGCGGAAACGTATGGCGCGACAACGATTCCGACCTGGGCGACACCGGCGACTACGCCATCGACGTCACCTCGCAGTCCAAGTGCGAGGGCAACCCCAACGTCGTCTACTCGTCCAATACCGTGTCGCACGCCAAAAAGGGACTGACCAATATCGACGTCACCCCGGGCGCGACCGACTGATCGCGAGGCGTTGACGCGGCAGGACGTCCGTGCTAATTTCCCGTTAAACATTTGCATTTCTGAATTCGTCTTTCATATCGATTCAGTGTCCACATATGTGAACGGAGTCTGAGCCATGCATATTCTTGACTGGAGCATGGTCATCGCCTACTTCGCCCTGATGATCGGCATCGGCGTCTGGTCCCGGCGCCGCGTCAAAACCTCCAGGGACTTCTTCATCGCCGGCGGCCGGATGCCCTGGTGGCTCACCGGAATCTCCCACCACATGTCCGGCTACTCCGCCGTCATGTTCGTCGCCTACGCCGGGGTCGCCTACACCGACGGCGTCACCGTCTACTTCTGGGGATTCGCCAGCATCGGCATCGGCGTGGCCATCGGGTCCTGGCTGCTGGCGCCGCGATGGAATCGCTTGCGCTCCAAGTACAACGTCGCCTCGCCCCTGGAGTTCCTGGCCCGCCGCTACAACGTCGGCACCCAGCAGGCCCTGGCCTGGAGCGGCGGCCTGCTGAAGATCTTCGACGTCGCGTCCAAGTGGCTGGCGATCTCGGTGCTGCTGAACTCGCTGGCCGGCGTCCCGATCCTGTTGGGAATCCTGGTCACCGGGTGCGTCACCCTCGCCTACTGCACGGCGGGCGGGCTGTGGGCCGACGCCCTGACCGACTTCGGACAGTTCATCATCCAGGGCCTGGCCGGGATGGTGATGATCTGGGCCGTCCTCGACAAGCTGGGCGGCATCGGTGGACTGTGGACGATGTGGGACAGGCTGCCCGCGCACCACCTGTCCCCCACCACCAGCAAGTACACCGGCCTGTTCCTGCTGGTGTACGTCCTGGTGAAGACGCTGGAGTACAACGGCGGCATGTGGAACCTGGCCCAGCGGTACATGGCCGCGCCCTCCAGCCACGCCGCCCGACGCGGCGCGATGCTGTCGGCGGGCCTGTATCTGGTGTGGCCCTTGATTCTCATGATCCCGATGTTCGCCGCGCCGCTGTTCATCCACGTCGACGACCCGACGACGTCGTACGCCGCCATGACGACGAGGTTCCTGCCGGCCGGGATGATCGGCCTGGTCATCGCGGGCATGTTCTCCCACACCATGGCCATGGTGTCGTCCGACGCCAACGCCATCGCCGCGGTCATCACCCGCGACGTGCTGCCCGCGCTGTGGCGGCGCGCCCGCTCCTTCACCGACAGCCAGAAGCTGGCGACCGGCCGCATCGCCACCGTCGCCTTCATCGTCGCCAGCATGGCGATCGCCACCCAGGCAACCAGTCTGGGCGGGGTGCTGACCATTGTGGTGTCGTGGGTGGCGGCCCTGATGGGCCCGATCTCGGTGCCGCTGCTGCTGGGCATGCTGCCGTGGTTCCGCCGCTGCGGGTCGCGGGCGGCGCTGATCTCGTGGGCGGGCGGCCTGATCACGTACGGGCTGGTCTACTACGCGTTCGTCTCCAGCCAGACCACCATCGTGGTGGCGCCGATCCTCGCCTCACTGATCATCTACATCGGACTCGGGCTGGTCGCCTCGGAGCGCACCTCCGAGACCGACGCGATGATCGACTCGCTGAGCACCGACGCCGAGGGCGCCGAGCTAGTGCCATCCGTCGAATAGGGACGCCGCGCGCCGGGCACTGTCCAGCGCCCGGCGCGTGGTCGAGATCAGTCCCAACGCGACGATCACGACGCCGAGGCCCGTCAGGGTCCACCAGGCGGCGTGGCTGGACGAGGTGAAGGCCACGCCGCCGTGGCTCATCGCCGCGGCCACGATCGAACCCGACACCGCCACGCCCAGGGTGACGCCGACCTGGCGGCTAGCCGAGGCGGTCGAGCCCGCCACCCCCGACATCGCCATCGGCATCCCCGACACCGCGGTGTTGGTGATGGGAGCGTTGACGGTGCTCATGAAGACCCCGAACAGCACGTAGATCCCGAGCAGCGCGACCAGCGGCGTGGTCGGGCTCAGCCAGGTCAGCGCGAGCCCGCCCGCCGCCAGCGCCACCCCGGCCAGCACCATCGGCCCGCGGGGCCCGCGGGCGCCCACGACCCGCCCCGCCAGCGGGGCGCCCACCACGATCAGCGCCCCCATCGGCAGCATGCACAGGCCCGTGACCAGTGCGGTGAAGTCGCGCACGTTTTGGAGGTACAGGGTGTTGAGGTACAGGAACGAGCCGTACCCGTAGAAGGCCGCGACGGCGGTGACGAGCGCGGCGCAGAACGGGACGCTGCGGAAGAAGCGCAGCTCGATGAGCGGGTCGGTGCGTCGGGGTTCGTAGACGAGCAGGCCGACGAGGCCGAGCACGACGACGGCGACCAGGCCCAGAGAGATCGGCGAGGCCCAGCCCAGGCGGGGCGATTCGATGAGCACGTACACGAGGCAGGCGAGCACCGCCAGGACGAGCACCTGCCCGACGGGGTCGAAGCGGCGGGGGCGGGGCGCGCGGGATTCGGGGACGAAGGCGAGGGTGCACACGATCGCGACGGCCACGATCGGCAGGTTGATCCAGAAGATCGACTGCCAGCCGATGCCGTCGACCAGCGCCCCGCCCACGATCGGCCCGAGGCACAGCGCCAGGCCCGACACGGCGCCGAACACGCCGATGGCGCGGGCGCGCTCGACGCGGTCGGGGAAGGTGTTGGCCACGATCGACAGCGCGACGGGGTTGAGCATGGTGCCGCCGACGGCCTGCAGCGCCCGCGCGGCGATCAGCCAGCCGATGGACGGCGCCAGGCTGCACAGCAGCGAGCCGACGCCGAAGGACGCCAGGCCGATCAGGAAGACGCGGCGGCGGCCGAAGCGGTCGGCGCTGGAGCCCGCGAACATGAGAAAGCTGGCCAGCACGAGGGTGTATGCGTCCACCGTCCATTGAAGACCCGACACGGAGGCGCCGAGCCTGTCGCGGATGGTGGGCAGGGCGACGGTGACGATGGTGTTGTCCATGATCACCACGAGCATGCTGATGCAGCAGATGATGAGCACCAGGAATCGGCGCCGTCGGGTGAGGCCCTCGGCGTCGGGGCTTCGAAGCGTGGGAGCTGTCATGACATCGACGTTAGGATTTGGAGCGTGCTCGAAGTCAAGCAAGAAGCGGACGAAGTCACATCGGAAGACACTATCGGTTTCACGATCGCCGAGGCCGCCGAACGCTCGGGAGTCAGCGTCCACACGCTGCGTTACTACGAGCGCGCCGGTCTCGTGGTCGGCTCGGTCGGCCGCACCTCGGGCGGCTGGCGGCGCTACAGCACCGCCGACCTGCGATGGATCGGGGTGTGCACGAAGTTTCGGGCGGCGGGCATGCCGATCCGCACGATCCGCCGCTACACCGAACTGGTGACCGCGGGCCCGGGCAACGAGGCGGAGCGGCTGGCGCTGCTGGAAAACCACCGCGACGACGTGGTCGCCAAGCTCGCCGAGTTGACCGACAGCCTGGCGATCATCGACCACAAGCTCGAGGTCTACAGGGGACGTATGGCCGAGGGTAACGCCGCCCAGTTGTGGACGAACGCCCCCAACAACAAGCGCTGAGAACCCGTGCCGCGGTCCACAGCGCCGCGACGCTTCGACCTTTGAAGACGCGGCCGAGGACCGACCCGCCGACGTCGAAGACGCCGCGATCAGGGCCGATAAGTCGGCGTGGTGGACCCGCACGACGAGCTTTCCCGTGGCGGCGTTGGTTTCCATGTCGGCGTGGGCCTGGCGGACCTCGTCGAGGCCGTCGTAGACGCGGTGCACGGGGAAGCTGAGTTCGCCCGCGGCGATGTCGTCCAGGATGGACTGAAGCGCTATGGCGGGCAGGTCGCGGGCGTCCCCGCCATACCCCGTGAGACGGACACCGTTCGGGATGTCGTTGATCGGGTAGAACCCGTCGATCGTCCACTCATTCGACAGGATGCCCGACATGCAGACCGTCCCGTGGACGCGCACGGCGTTCATGGTGTCGGGCAGGGTCGGGGTGCCGACGAGTTCGAGGGCGGCGTCGACGCCGCGCGGGAAGATGTCGCGCACCTTGGCCGCGAGGTCGCCGTCGTCCAGCATGGGGTGGTCGACGCCGTATTTGGCGAGCTCGTCGAGGCGGTCGGGCCTGCGGGTTGTGGAGACAACCGTGGCGCCCCACTGTTTGGCCAGCGCGGCGGCGGCCAGTCCCACCGACGAGGTCCCGCCGCGAATCAGCAGCGACTGCCCCGAACGCAGGTCGAGTCCCGTGGTCAACGACCCATAGGCGGTCTGCACCATCTCGGGCAACGCGCCCACCGTCTCCCACGACAGATC
>NZ_DASQPW010000244.1:0-2199 GCF_035643755.1 Stackebrandtia sp.
GGAACCCTCGCGGGAAGGGCTCCAAGCTCCGGACGAAGGCCCGATCCAGGCCGATCAGGTTTCGGCTGGACGCGGCACAGCCTTACGACCAGCGGAATCTGTCCTTCGCGCTGAAAGCTCAGACTGTTTCCTTGTGGACACTGGCAGGCCGTCTCAAGGACGTGTCGTTTGTCTGCTCGCCAAAGGACGTCAAGATGCTCGGCGAGCATAAGCGTGGCGAGTCCGATCTGCTGCGACGAGACGGTGCCTGGTACTTGCTCACCTCCGTCGACGTGCCCGAGCAACCCGAATACGAACCCAAGGGTTTCGTCGGCGTCGATCTGGGCATTGTCAACATCGCCACCACATCGGACGGCAAGATCATGGCGGGGCGGGGTTTGAATCGACATCGCCAACGACAACGTGAACTTCGCGCCAAGTTGCAGGCCAAGGCCACCAAAGCCGCCAAACGGCTGTTGAAGAAGCGCCGCAGGAAAGAGCAGCGGCATGACGCAAACGTCAACCACATTATTTCGAAGAAGATCGTGACCGAGGCTGAACGCACTGGACGTGGTGTCGCCCTTGAACAACTCAAGGGAATCCGCGAAAGGGTACGGCTCCGCAAGCCCCAACGGGTCACGCTCCACTCCTGGGCGTTCCACCAGCTCGGGCAGTTCCTCCAGTACAAGGCGCTGCGGGCGGGCGTTCCGCTGGTGTTTGTCGATGCGGCTTATACGTCGCAGCAGTGCGCGGAGTGCGGCTTTGTAGATGGGAAGAACCGCGTCGATCAAGCCGTGTTCGTTTGTCGGCGGTGCGGGGTCGTTGCCCACACGGACCGAAATGCTTCCCGCAACATCGCCGCTCGCGGCGAGACCGCGTGGAACGCGGGGCGTGAGTCACGCGTCCCTGCCACCCCATAATGGGTGACTGGACGGAGGAGCCCACCCAACAGCCAGTTGGGCACTACCTCCAGCCCGGCCGGTTACAGCCGCGTCAGTTGACTAGCCACCAGGCCGCGGTGGCGAGGGTCACCACAGCGCACACCATAAGGCCCGCCTTGGGGTCGCGGGTAGGCAGCAGGGCCCGGCGGGCCCTGCGATCCTGCGGCAACAGCCGCGGGCGCCCGAATTGCCCGATCAGCACGTAGCCGACGCCGAGGGCCACCAGCGGCGCGACCAGGAACAGCCACGACGCCGCCGCCATCCCGCGCGAGGCCACCGCCACGCTCTCCACCAGCGCCGCGCCCGCCGCGCACAGCAGGTACATGGCCAGGTGACGGACGGTGCGCCGCTGCCTGGGCAGGAACGCCGGGCGCTGGGCGAACTGCATGGCCCGCGCCAGCGCGGCGTCCGAGCGATCGGCCTCCTGCCCGGCCTTGCGCAGCGCCGCCTCGCGGCCGGCGACCCCGCCGACCTCCGCGTCGGCCTGCAGCTTCGGCGCCCGTAGATGAAGGGTGGTGGCGGCGTGCAGCAGGTCGGCCTGTTGGGTGAGCAGCCGGTCGTCCAGCTCGCGCAGCCGCGTCGTGGTCTCGTCGGCGGCGGCGTCGGGCTCCTCGCGCCGGGCGGTCAGCCTCGCCAGCAGCTTCTCGTAGTCGTGGGCGCTCACGGGCCACCGTCCTCGAAGACCCACGAGCGCGAATCCACCAGGCGGCGGCACAGCCCGCCGATCAGCGCCGGGTCGGGCTCGTCGTCCACCAGCACCGGCAGCGGCACCCCGGCCACCGCCATCGCACGCTCGGTGAGTCGCACGTGTGTGGTGTAGGCGTTGTCCTTGCGGGGGCGCACCGCCGCGTCGGCGATCACCAGGTGTACCCGCGCCGCCGGCCCCTCGGCCGCGATCCGCGCGATGCGTTGTCCCGCTTGGGTTTTGTCGGGCAGTCCCGCGATCACCAGCAGTCGCTCGGGCAGGTCGGCCCCCGAGGCGCCGTCGCGTTTGGCCCGATCCAGCTGCTCGACGGCGGCGTCCAGGGCGCCCGACAGCCCCTCCTCGTCGACGGCCACCGCCGAGGTCATGCCCGCCTCCACCAGCGGCGCGAAGGGCGCGAACGCCTCGCCGCCCGTCGCGCAGTCCACAAAGGATATGGTGAGGGATTCCGACGGACGCGCCGCCAGCAACCGCAGCGGCACCGACCGCACGATGGAGCGCACCCGGGGGTCCGTGGCGTCGGCGTCCAGCGCCAGATGCCCCGTCCCCAGCAGATTCACGATGACCGGAAAGCTC
>NZ_DASQPW010000245.1:0-12779 GCF_035643755.1 Stackebrandtia sp.
TGCAGCCAACGACATCGCGACGGGAAGCGACAACGCGATCGCCGCCCAGCACGACCAACGGTCGACGCGACGACTCCGCACATAACTTCTTCAGCGAGATCTCGAGACCGCCGTCACCAGGCACCGTGATGGAAGTGAAGGGGCCGTTGGGGTCGCGCACAAAAGCGAGGTACTCGGCATACCGCTTACGACCCGAGATGACGTTGTCGCACACCACCAGCGCCCCGCTGCGCAGCTTCGGCGTGACCAGTTTCAGCGCGGGAAGCGCCATGGGAATCCAGATGTCGACGAGCATGAAATCGACGGGCGCCGACACGTCTTTCAGCGTCTCGCGCAGGTCGCCCTCGAGGATGCGCACGTGTTCGTACAGGCCCGCCGCTTCGAGGTTGGCGTGGGCCGCGGCCGCCTTGTTGGACTCGTGCTCGGTCCCGATCACCACCGCCTCGTCGTCGGGTTGGGAGGCGAGGTTGTCGCGGACGGCCGCCGCCAGGTAGATGGTGGACACGCCGAAGGACGTTCCCGCCTCGACGATCCGACGCGCGCCGATGGAGCGGCACAGCATGTAGCACAGCTCCGCCTTGTGGGGGTCGAGCGCGACGAGTTTGTCGGCGAGCCAGCGCTTGGCGTCGGCGGACTGGGTGAGGTCCTCGGTGTTGCGGCGAAGGAGGTTCGTCAGCGACCTGAGCAGGATCGGGGCGACCGCGGCGCGGGACTGGCGGCGGCTGCGCTCGTGGAGACCCCGCACGACCTCGGCGGCGCGAGGGTCCAGGGGCGAGGGTGCGTGGGAGTCGGGGACGGTGTCCGATGGGGATGGGGTGCCCACGGGCGGGACCTCCTAAAGGCGGCGTCGATGCGAGTGGCGGTCGGGGAGCGTTCGCCCAGCCGCCGATGCGCGATCAGTTTAGCTTAGGCTAACCTAAATGCAAGGGATGCGACTCGTGGTCTTGTGACGCCTCGCAAAGAACCACGGGCGGCGTGTTCCGATACGAGTCGCTGGCCTGGGAATCCAGGGTTCAATTCGATTCCCAGGCCAGCGGCCTTCGGCGTTCAAGCCACGGCCCCGAGAACCATTGCGCCGCAGTGGCTCTCGAGCCCCGCGACCGTGGTCGGTCCGCAATTGTCGCCAGTGGGCCGTGCCGGTCGCGTTGTTGACCTAGGCTGATTCGGGATCCTATTGGGCTGAATGCGTCGCCGTCAGGTTCGGAGCAGTCATGGACGACAACAAACCCGTCTCGTTCGCCAAGTCACTGTTCGCGGGGAATCTGCACGCGGACATGGTCTTTCCGTACCCCAAGCTGGGCAGGAGCGAAGCGCGAACCGTGTCCGGCCTGATCACCTCGGCCACGGACCTGCTGGAAGCCGAATACGACCCCGCCGCGGTCGAGAAGCAGGGCTGGGTCGGCGATGACATCATCCGCGGACTGGGCGAACGCGGCCTGCTGGGCTTGTACGTGGCCCGCGAATACGGCGGCCAGGGACTGTCGCAGACCGGGTACTGCCGCGTGATGGAGGAGTTCGGCGGGATCGACGCGACGCTGTCGGTGGTGATGGGGGTGCACCAGTCGATTGGCATGAAGCCGATCCACCTGTTCGGCACCGAGGACCAAAAGGGCCGGTTCCTGCCCGATCTGGCCGCCGGACGCAAGCTCGCGGGGTTCGCCCTGACCGAGCCCGGCGCCGGGTCCGACGCGCACGGCATCCAAACCTGGGCCTCCAGGCAGACCGACGGCTCGTATGTCCTGAATGGGGAGAAGCGTTGGATCGGCAACGGCGACAAGGACGTGCTGTGCGTCTTCGCCGACAGCGACGAGGGCCACGTGGCGCTGATCGTGGAGGGACACTTCGACGGGGTCGACGCGTCGTATCGGTACGAGACCCTTGGCCTGCGGGGCAACAGCCTGCGCCACATTCGCTTTCGCGACGTCCGGGTGCCTCCCGAAAACGTGCTCGGTGAGGCCGGCGAGGGGTTCCGCATCGCGATGCACACCCTCAACAATGGACGAATGTCGCTCGGCACTGGCGCGGTCGGTGGCGCGAAAAGCCTGATAAGGCAGGCGATCCAACACACCGAGGAGCGCGAGCAGTTCTCGCGTCCGCTGTCGGAGTTCGAGCTGGTGGAGGACAAGATCGGCTGGATGGTCAGCTACCTGTACGGCCTGGAGTCGATGGCGTACCTGACCACCGGGCTGGTCGACACGGGCGTGAAGGACTTCGCCGTCGAGTCGGCCATGGTTAAGGTCGCCGCCAGCGAATACCTGTGGTACGCGGTAAACCGCGTCTTTCAACTGTTCGGCGGCGCCGCGTACATGGCCGATTCCCCGATCGCCAAGACGCTGCGCGACTCGCGGATCTTTCCCGTTTTCGAGGGTTCCAACGACGTGTTGCGGGCGTATACGGCGCTGTCGGGACTGAAAACCGTGGCCGACTCGTTGGGAGACCTCAAGAATCTGACCCTGTCGGCTCCTATTGAGAGCATCGGGGTCTTCGCCGAGTACGTTGTGGAGCGAATCTCGCGAACGGTATCGCCCGACAAGATGGACCAGGCGCACCCACGGCTGAAGCCGCTGGCCGACTCGGTGTCGAACCAGGTGGTGCATCTGCGTGCGACCACCGAAAAGCTGCTTCGGCTGTACGGCAAGGACGTCGAGCTGCGGCAGCGGCAGCAAAAGCGTCTCGCCCACGCCACCACCGACATCTACGCGCAGATCGCCACGATCTCCCGCACCAGTTCGCTGTTCTCCAGCCAGGGCGTGGAGACCTCCGGGCAGGAGCGCTACATCGCGACGTCGTTTTGCCAGCGGGCGGCCAAACGGGTCGCCAACCAGTTCGATCGCGTGGACGACAACGACGACGAGCAGCTGCGTTCGATCGCGCGGCTGTCGTACAACCGCGGCGGGTACACCGCGCAGGGCCCGGCATAGGAGACCGTGGGTTGCCGTGAGATCGGGGACCCCGGGAGGCATGGCTCCGCAACGACTCCCGGGGACCCAGATCCTCAGTCGACGGTGGCGAGCTTCGCCCGCACCACCGACGCGGAATTGCCGCGTATCAACGCGATCATCAGCGTGGCCAGCACCGCCGCCACCGCGAACACCGCGAAGCCCCACGTCGACAGGCTGCTGGCCACCAGGACGCCGCCCAGCCACGGTCCGAAGACCGCGCCGAAGCGCCCGATGCCCGACACCCAGCCCAGGGCCGTGCCGCGCACGCCGGGCAGGTAGTAGTTGCTGGTGGACGAGTAGATCAGGGTCTGGGCGCTGAACAGGAAACCGCCCGTCAGGAAAACGTCCACATAGGTGATCCACAGCGGCATCGGCACCGCCAGCAGCGCGACCCCCACGGTGGTGGCCGCGAACCACGCGATCGCCACGGGGCGGGCCGATCCCAGGCGGTCGGCGAGCGAGCCCGCCACCAGCATGCCGACGATGCCGCCCGCGTTGATCACCAGCAGGAAGCTGATCGCCGAGCCCAGGTTGTAGCCCTGGTCGCGCATCATCGTGGGCAGCCAGGTGTTGACGCCGTACACCAGCAGCAGGCCCATGAAGGACGCGATCCAGAACAGCGTCGTGGTGCGCCACAGTGGACCCGTAAAGAGGGAGCGGAGGCTGCCGCGGTGGCGGTCGGAGTCGCGTTCGGGGGCGAAGGACTCCAGGGAGACACCGTGGCGGTCGGCGAGCGCCCGGGCCTTGGCGGTGCGTCCCGCCGCGACCAGGTTCGTGATGGATTCGGGCAGCCACAACAGGATCGCGGGCAGCGCCAGGACGACGGGGGCGGCGCCGAACCAGTAGACCGAGCGCCAGCCGAGGGCGGCCACCACGGACGCGGCCACGCCGCCCGCGATCGCGCCGCCCGCCTGGTGGGCCGTCATGAGGATCGTGACTCCAATGTGGCGACGGGCGGGCGCGGTGTACTCCATGACCTGGGCGATCGCGGTGGGCAGCAGGACGCCGAGCCCGATGCCCGCGACGAAGCGGGCGGCACCGAACACGGTGACGGTGGGGGCGGCGCCGCAGACCGCGGCCGACAGACAGAACACCACGACGCCCGTGGCGATCACCTTGCGGCGGCCGACGCGGTCGGCGATCACGCCCGCCGACAGGGCGCCGAGCAGCATGCCGAAGGTGTTGAGGCTGCCGATGTTTCCCGCCGCTCCGGGGGTGAGGCCGAAGCCCTTGTCGTCCAGGACGCCGGGAAGGCTGGCGCCGTAGACGAACAGGTCGAGGCCGTCCAAAAGGACCAGGAACCAGCACAGAACGGTGACGCGAATGGACAGTCGTTTGAGGGCGGTGGAGGGAGGGGTCAATTCGGGTGAGGACATCGCGGTCCCCTTTCGCTTCAGCCCTCGCGGGCTATTTCTTCTGGGGTGGGTGTGCCGTGGGTGTGGAACGACTCGATGGTTCGCAGACCCCACGCCTGGCCTTTGGCGCGCTCGGCTTGCGTCCAGTCGACGGTCTTCCAGTCGGGGGCCAGGACGAGGCGGGCCGCGGCGTTGCACAGCTCGATGCGGTTGCCGCCGGGTTCGTAGACGTAGAGGAAGAAGGTCTGCTGGATGGCGTGCTTGTGCGGGCCCGTCTCGATGAAGACGCCCTGTTCGAGGGCGAGGTCGCAGGCGCGCAGGATGTCGTCGCGGGTGTCGGCGGCGAACGCGATGTGGTGGAGGCGGCCCTCCAGGCCCAGGTTATCGCGGGTGTAGACGACGTCGTAGCCCTTGTTGGTGAACGTGGTCCAGGCGCCCGCGATCAGGCCGTCGTCGTTGACGATCTGCTCGGTGGTGTGGGCGCCGAGGACGTCGGTCAGGAAGTCGCGGTTGGCGCGCGGGTCGCGGCCCAGGAAGTTGACGTGGTCGAGGCGGCGCACGCCCACGCCGTGGCCGGGGCGGGCCTCGGCCTGGTTCTTCAGGGACGGACGGGTTTCGGCCCCGGGGGTGAACCATTCGGTCTCGTAGTAGACGCCGAGTTCGTGGCCGTCGGGGTCGGTGAACACATAGGTGGGTCCGAAGCCCGGCTCGCCGTCGCGCCAGCCGACGCCGTGGCCGGTGGCCTCGAGGGCCGAGACCAAGCGGCCCAGGGCCTCGGGGCTGGCGGCGCGCAGATTGGTGCGCCCGATGCCCGCGCTGGAGCGGGCCGTCAGCGTCAGGGTGTGATGCTCGTAGTCGTCCCAGGCTCGCAAGTAGACGGTGTCGTTGTCGGTGCCCGCGACCCGCAACCCCAGGAAGTCGGTGAAGAACGCGACGCTGGCGTCCAGGCGCGGGGTGAACAGTTGCGGGTGCGCCAGGTGAGCGACTTCGTGACGAACGGCCATGGACGGTCCCCTTCAGACTCTCGGAAAAACATTGCCCGCGAACAGCTTTCGGGCGGTGCGGACGACGGACGCGGAACGGCAGCGCGGCGGGGAGACGGCGGTGTCGAGGTCGATGTCGACCAGGAGATGACCCGAGGGGTGCTCGATGTCCACACGGGAGGATTCGCGTTCGATCAGTCCGTGGCCCGCCGCGCCGGGGGTGAGCACGGCGGTGGCGGCGCTGATCGCCGCGAACACGCCGATCGCGGGGTGGGGGTTGACGGGGATGAAGGCGCGGGCGCACAGGTCGCCGCCGTCGATGGGGCTCGAGACGAGCACGGTCTTGGGGACCGTTGAGGAGGGGTCGTCGTCGAGCCCCATCAGCGGGGCGGCGGTGCGGCGCAGGCGATCCACGCGCTTGAGCAGCGCGTCGTCGGCGGCGAGGCCGGCGTGGGGTTCGTGGCCGTCGAGGCGGAGGTCGCGGGCGCGGGCCACCACCACGGGCATCCCGTTGTCGACGCAGGTGACCTCGACACCGTCGACGACGTCCGTGACGCGGGACGTGGGGAACAGGCCCGCCTCGGAGCTCGCCAGGTCCTCGAAGGTCAGCGTCACGGGCGCGGCGGTGCCGGGCACGCCGTCCGTCGCGGTGTCGCCGTCGTAGCGGGGGCGGCCGTTCAACAGCGGGAACCGTGCCGTGGCAACGCTGTCGGAGTTGACCATGCGGATGCGCACGCGACCCTCGTCGCCATCGGCGGACACCAGGCCCGACTCCACGGCGAACTGGCCGACGCCCGCCAACAGGTTCCCGCAGTTCTGGCGGTCGGAGACCGTGGCCTCGTCCACACCGAGCTGCAGGAACAGGTAGTCCACGTCTATGTCGGGGCGCGGCGACGGCGAGACGACCGCGACCTTGCTGGTCAGCGAGGTCGCGCCTCCCAGGCCGTCGATCTGGCGGGGGTCGGGGGTGCCCATGACGCGCAGCAGCAGGTCGTCGCGCTCGGCGGCGTCGGACGGGAGGTCGTCGGCGAGGAAGTACGCGCCCTTGGAGGTGCCGCCCCGCATCCACACGCACGGGATGCCGTCGATGGCGTTCATGTGCCCTCCTCGGCGAGATGGTCGCTATAGGACACGTAGCGGATTCCCAGGTCGCCGAGGCGTTCCCGCAGCCCGTAGCGGTCCAGGCCCAGCTCGCCGTCGGCGAACGCGGCGCGGCTGGCGTCCTCCTTGGCCACGCGCGCCGCCGACAGTCGGCGCACCTCGGGCGCCCTGCCACGCGGCACCCGCGCCACGCCGTCGTCGTCGGCGACGATCACGTCGCCTGGGTGGATCACCTGGCCCTCAAGGGTTATCGGGACGTTCACCGCCCCCGCCGTGGCCTTCACCGTGCCCTGCGCGCTCACCGCGGTCGACCAGGCGGGGAAGCCCATCTCGCGCAGCTCGGCGACATCCCTTACCCCGCAACCCAACACGACGCCGCGCACCCCGCGGTGGCGCAGCGCGGTGGCGAACAGCTCGCCGAAGGCGCCGTCGCTGGACGGGGAGTTGGTGGCCACCACCAGGACGTCGCCCGCGCGGCACTGCTCGACGGCGACGTGGATCATCAGGTTGTCGCCCGGCCAGCACAGGACGGTCACGGCGGTGCCGCCGACGCGCGCCCCCGACCACGCGGGGCGCAGCCTCGGGCCCAGGTAGCCGACGCGCCCCGCCGCCTCGTGCACGGTGGCGACGCCGTATTCGCCGAGAGCCGTGGCATCCTCAAGGGAGGCTCGGGGCGGGTCGGTGACGACGACTGTCTTCATTGGCTCTCCTCGCTTGTCAGGGCGCGCAAGGTATCCCGCGTGGCCGTGGCGATGGTGGACGCCACGCCGAGGTCGTCGAGTTGACGGGCGGCGGCGTCCATCTCCTCGGCGCGGCGCTGGGCGTGCAGGTGGGTGCCCGTGATGAGGCGGCGCAGCGTGTCGGCGTCGAAAGACTGGAGCTCGGAGGTCAGGTGCTCGGCGAACCACTCGGCGCAGCCCGCGGCCTCGGCGCCCGCGGTCGCCTCCACCACGGCGGCGGCGAGACCCTTGTAGACGACGCTGCGCAGCAGCTTGCGGGAGCTGGCCGCCCCGACACCGCCTGGCACGACCTCGACGCCCACCCCGAAGGTCTCCATCATGGACGAGAACGCGACGGCGTCGACCCCCGAGGCGTACATGGGCGTCCGCAATCCCTTGGCGGGGACGGGAGCCATGATCGCCACGTCCACAAACCTCACCCCTGGCGCCAGCTCGGCCATGGCTCGCTTCAGGGCGGGGGAGGCGGTGTTGGCCTCGGCCCACACCGTTCCCTCCCGCAGCCCAGGAAGGCTGGCCCGCAGGGTCGCCTCGGCCTCGGCGCCGCTGGTCAGGCTGAACACCAGCGCCGCATCCCGCACGGCGTCGGCGTCGCTGGAACGAAGCTCCACACCCGACAGCGAGGGGCGTTCGGGTCCGAGGTCGCGCGACTCCCTCGGCCGCGGCGAGGCGGGGGGCGGCAAGTCGCGTGGTGCGCTGGCCGCTGGGGGCAAGTCTCGTTCGTCTACACGCGACGCTGGCGGCGGCTCAGGTCTGAGGTCGCGCGACTCCCTCGGCTGCGGCGGGGTGGTTTGCGGGTCGCTTAGTGGTTCGTGGGTTCCCGACGGCGGGGGTTGCCTCAGGGCGAGGTCCTGCGACTGTTTCGGCCGCGGCGGGGTGGGGGACGGATGGCCGAGCGGCGCCGAGGCATCCGACGGCGGGGGTTGTTTCGGGGCGAGGGGTCGATCGTCCATGTTCGGCGGTGCCGCCGTCTTCGGGTCATAGGCGCGTACGTTGGCGCCCAACGCCACCAGGTCGTGGGCGAAGGCGGAGCCCGCCTCGCCGAGGCCGAGGATCGCGATCCGAAGCGGGGTGGTCATGACAGTCGGTCCGTGACCTGCGGGTAGTGGCGCGCGAACGCCTCCGCCTTGGTGTCGTGGGGGAGGCCGAGATTGGGGCCCGCGTTGCGTCGCAACTGGACTCCGCGGCGGGCGGCGAGATCCTCGTAGTAGGCCCACATGTGGGGCTGGGCGGCCAGGCAGTGCATCGCCTCGCGCTTGGTGTCGAAGCCCGCGGTGATGTCCAGCAGCACGTCGGGGTGGAAGCCCGACATCTCGGGTTGGTGGGGTTCGAAGCTGAACACGGGCGGGGCGCCGAGCGGGTCGCCTGGCGCGTCGTAGCCGATGGCCTGGGCCAGGATGCGGGCGCTCATCGCCATGCGGGCGGCGGCGGGGTGGTCGCCGTTGTACGGATCGGCGAGGGTGTGGGTCAGGACGACGGTGGGGGAGGTGTCGCGGTAGACGCGCACCAGGGAGTCGACCAGGTCGGGGGACTCGACGAGCGGGTAGTCGCCCGCGTCCAGGAAGCGGACGTCGGCGCCCAGCACGGCGGCGGCGGCCTCGGCCTCGCCGCGGCGCAGCGCCTTGATCTCGTCCAGGGACTGGCCCTCGCGCCACGCCTTGGCCGACTCGCCGCGCTCGCCGAAGCTGAGACACACCACCGTGGCCCGTTCGCCGCGCTGGACGGCGGTGGCGATGGCGCCGCCCGCTCGCCAGACGAAGTCTCCCGCGTGGGCGCTGATCACCAGCATGGATTCGGAGGTCATGCTGGGACCCTAGCTTTATGTCGGCAAAATTGTCAACAATTTGGTTCACAGTCTTCGGGATGCGGGACGGTGACGATGTGGATCAGCCCGAGGAGTCGAGCGCGGCGATCACGCTGTCGAGATGGTCGCGCATGGCGCGCTCGGCGGCGGGCGCGTCGCCCGCGATCACGGCCTCCACCACCGCCAGATGCTCGCCCAGCGACACCTGCGGGCGGCCAGGACGCAGCGACAGCTGAAACTGGTGGCGCACGATCTGGGCGTTGAGCCGCCCGATGAGCTCGGCGGCCGTGGACTGGCCCGCGATCTCGCGCAGCGCGGCGTGCATCTCGTGATTGAGGCTGGAGTAGCGCAGGGGTTCCCCGTCGCGGACGGCGGCGGTCAGCTCGTCGGCGTAGGCGCGCAGCCGCTTCGCGTCGGTCACCGACACCCGCCGCGCCGCCTTCGCGGCGATCAGGCCCTCCAGCACCTTGCGGCATTCCAGGATCTCCACCGCCTGCGCCAGCGACACCGTCCGCACCCGCGCCCCGCGGTGGTGCACCCGCTCGAACAGGCCCTCGGCGACCAGCTCGTCGATCGCCGCCCGCACGCTGCTGCGGGTCACGCGGAACCGCTCGACCAGCTCGGCCTCGACCAGCCGCTGGCCGGGCGCGACCTCGCCGCGTATCACGGCCTCGCGGAGCCGTTCGGACGCGAGGGTCTTGCCGTCCTTGCCCCCGACCTCCGAGTTGTCCGCCACCGACCTCACCCCGATTCTCCACGCGCGGCGCTTTGATCGAGATTATGCCAACGTTTTTGGCGACAATCACCCTGGTCCGAGACTGACGTGGGGAACCGTTGGCGCGCAACGGTTCCCCACGGTCACATCAGGAGTGGAAGTCGAGCTCGGGATTATCGGCGCTCGGGCTGTCCAGGATCGGGCGGTGCTCGCCGCGCAGGTGAACGTCCAGGAACGCCGACACCAGCTCGCGGGTCAGCCGCGTCGCCCGCCTCTCGTCCAGCTGCGCGGGCGGCATGCCGAACTGGTCCAGCAGCAGCCCGATGTCGGTGAACGACACGTGCTCGGTGCCCTTCATCCTGACCCAGCGCTTCCAGCCCGCTGAGTGCTTCCACGCCTCGGTCCAGGTCTTGTCGTCGTGGTCGATCAGGTGGCCCAGCAGCATGAACGGCTTGCGGCTTTCGGTGGTGGGCAGCGCGTCGATCGTGCCGTCGATGTTCATCGCGGCCTTGACGCGCTTGTCGTCGCGCAGCACCGAATAGCCGGTGGCGCCGCCCAGCGAATGGCCCACCATGGCGATGCGGTGGCGGTCGATGAGCCGCGACCACGGGCTGTGGTGGTCGGTGAGCTGGTCGAGCACGAAACCGACGTCCTTGACGCGGCCCTTCTCGGCCTTCTCCGCCTCACCCTGGTCGCACGCCTCGCACTCGGTCACGTGGCCGTCGGGGAACTGCGTCACCGACTCGTAGTTGTGCCCGACGACCGCGGCGATGTAGCCCCGGCTGGCCAGGTCCTCGGCCAGGCCCGTCAGGCTCGCGCGCGGCTTGCTGAACCCCGGCGACACCACGACCAGTGGGCGCTTCCCCAAGGAGCGCAACGGTTTGGCGTCGTCGCGGGCGTACATCTTCACCTTCGACAGCGAATCGGGCGGCGCGTCGAACTCGGACTGCTTGAGGAACAGCTCCGACTCCTTGGGCGTCATGTACTGCGCGGCCCCGCCCGTGTCCTTCTTGGACGGGTAGAACATCGAGACCATCAGCTCGCGGCGCTCGGACGGCACCCACGGGTCGGCGCGGTCGGAGTCGACCAGGTGAAGCTGTGCGCGGCCCACGGAATCGTCGCCCGTGGGCTGGAGCAGCTCCAGCTGTGGCGGCTCGGCGGTGTCGGCCGCGGCGTAGGCGTAGGCGCCCGTCCCCGCCAGCGCGGTCACCGCGACCGCCGCCGCGGCGATCAGCTTGCGATGCATGAGAAATCCTTTCGACGTTGATGCGTCGAAAGCTACGAAACCCTTGGGGTGGGCCACATCCGTCCGCGGACGTAATCGCCGTCAACCCCAGGGGGATTTCGCGGACGCATCGGCCGTTGGGCATATGCCCCTGGATTACCCGTCTCGCTCGCGCGGCCGATGCGCGACCCGCCGCCACCAGCGACAATGGCCCGATGTCGATGAACCTGTGGCGCGAGGCGGCCGCGTGGGTGTGGCGCCCGCGCGGGCCACTGCCGCGGCCCGAACCCCACAACCTCGCCTTCGACGGGCTCGTCGTGCTGTTGGGATGCGTCACGATCGTCCACTATGCCGCCGAACGCGTCGACTTCCTCCACGCCGAGGGCACCTGGTCCGAGGCGCTCATCATGGCCGTGACCCTGGTGTCGACGCTGAGCCTGTTGGCGCGCAGGCGATTCCCGCTGGCCGTGCTGTGGATCGTCATGGCCGCCGTCGCCGTCACCCCCACCGACCTGCCCCGCCTCACCTACTACCAGCTGGTGCTCGCCGCGTACAGCGCCGCCGTCTACAGCCCCTATCTGGTGCCGACCGTGCCGAGCCTCGGGCTGGCGGTGTGGCAGGTCGCCTCCTTCCCCGACGTGATGCCGCCCGCCATTCCCGTGCACCGCGCCGCGATGACCGTGATCGTGCCGATCGTGTTGGCCGCCATCGGTTTGCGGTTCTGGAAGATGCGCGCCGACTCCAGCCGCGCCCGGCTGTCCTCACTGGAGCTGAGGCGGGCGGGGGACCTGCGGCACGCCGCCGAGGCCGAACGCTCCCGCATCGCCCGCGAGCTCCACGACGTCGTCACCCACAACGTCAGCATGATGGTGATCCAGGCGGGCGCGGCGCGCAAGGTGCTGGACGCCTCGCCCGAGCAGGCCCGCGAGGCGATGCGCGCCGTCGAGGACGGAGGGCGCGCCGCGCTGACCGAGCTGCGCCACACCATGGGCCTGTTGACCGTCGACGAAGACGAGCCCGACCTGGCCCCGCAGCCGGGTCTGGGCATGCTGGACGGGCTGGTGGCGCGGGTGACCTCGGCGGGGCTGCCCGTGTCCGTCACCGTGGCGGGGGATGAGCGCGCGCTGCCCGCGGGCGTCGACCTCACCGCGTACCGCGTCGTGCAGGAGGCGCTCACCAACGCCATGAAGTACGCGGTCGGATCGTCCGCCGCCGTCACCCTCGACTATGGACCCGATCGGCTGCGCATCGCCGTGGCGGACACGGGCGGCGGCACCGACCCCGCCGCCACGGGCAACGGTCGCGGCCTGATCGGCCTGCGGCAACGCCTCGACATGTACGGTGGCAGCCTGCGAAGCGGCCGCGAGGGCGGCGGCTTCGCGGTCGAGGCCGTCATTCCGTGGGAGGCGCCGTGAACGAGGCCCCGCGCGTCGTCATCGCCGACGACCAGGCGCTGGTGCGGGCGGGGTTTCGCATGATCCTCGCCGCCGACGGCATCGACGTGGTCGGCGAGGCCACCACGGGTGTCGAGGCCGTGGAGCTGGTGTCGCGGCACCGACCCGACGTGGTGTTGATGGACATTCGCATGCCCGAGATGGACGGTCTGGAGGCCACCCGCCGCGTCCTCGCCGAGGCGACCGAGGCGCCGCGGGTCATCATGTTGACCACCTTCGACCTGGACCGCTACGTGTACGCCGCCCTGGTCGCGGGCGCCAGCGGGTTCCTCCTCAAGGACGTCACGCCCGAACACCTCACCGCCGCGGTTCGCCTGGTGCGCACGGGGGACGCGCTCCTGGCGCCCGCCATCACCCGCCGCCTGGTGGAGCGGCACGCGCGCGACCAGGCGCCGAAGCCGTCCGTCCACAAGGACTTGAAGGCGTTGACGCCGAGGGAGCTGGAGGTGTTGCGGCTGTTGGC
>NZ_DASQPW010000246.1:0-27424 GCF_035643755.1 Stackebrandtia sp.
CGCCGCGCGCGGCGCCTTCGCCGGGCTGCTCGGCCGCTCCCACCCGGACCGGGACCCGGGAGCCCGCCTGGAAAGGCTCGCCGCGGACTCCGCCGAGCGCCTGCTCGCCGACGCCGCCGGGCGGCTCGGCCGCCCCTGCGAGCGCGTCGAACGCGTCGGGCACGTCGAGCGCGAGGTGGTCGCCGCGGCCGCCGACGCCGACCTGCTCGTCCTCGCCCGCGACGGCGACCGCACCCATCTAGGCCCTCGCAGCCTCGGGCCCGCCAGCCGCTTCATCGTCGACCACGCCGGATGCCCCGTTTTGTTGATATGGCCCGAGACCGCGCCCGCGACGTCCACAATGCCACCACCACCGCCGCCCGGCGGGTGACGGACGTCAGTCGCTTCGCGAGGCGTCCCTTTGGGACAGTTCGAACCAGCGCAGGTCCTCCACGGACGACGGCGTCGACTCGTCCGCGCTCAAGTCCGGTTCGGGCAGGGATTCCAGCAGCCGCCGCGCGTAGTCGAGGTAGGTCGCCAGCGCCGACTCGTCCACCGTGTGATGGCGGCGCGGATAGACCATGCCGTGCTCGGCGTCGAAACGCACGTCCGACAGGCGCAGCACCGCCGAGTCCGGGGCGGCGCGATGCCGCCACAGGCCGGTGTCCAGGTCGAACCGATAGTCGGGCAGCAGCTTCCACCCGTGCCGCGCGGTGAGCGCCACCGCCTGGACCAGGTAGTCGAACACCGTCGGTGACAGGAAGTAGTTGAACCCGATCCGAATCCACCCGGGCTTGATCCCCTCGTGCCCGGCGCACACCTGCTCGTGGAGCTGCAGGGCCTGGTCGTGGTCGATGCGCAGGAGCCGCTGGCCGTAAGGCCCCGCGCAGGAACACCCGCCCCGGGTCTGGATCCCGAACAGGTCATTGAGGACCGTGACGGTGAAGTTGTGGTGCAGGAACCGCCCGCTGGGCCGCCGCACCCGAAAGGACACGATGGACAGCCGGTCGACGTCGCAGTTTCCCAGCAGCTCCAGCTCGGGCTCGGCGCGCCAGGCGCTCAACGCCCGCGACAGGAAGTCGTGCTCCCGCCGCTGGATCACGTCCACGCCGACCGCCTGCTTCAGGCGGAACACGAGCCCGGCGCGGATCGACTCCACGATCGCGGGCGTCCCGCCCTCCTCGCGGTGCACCGGATCCGACAGGTAGGTGTGCCAGTCGGCGGTGACGAACTCGACGGTGCCGCCGCCCGGCTCGGACGGAACCGGATTGCGCAGCAGGTCCCTGCGCACCGCCAGGATCCCCGGCGTTCCGGGCCCGCCCACGAACTTGTGCGGGCTGAGGAACACTGCGTCCTTGTGCGTGTCGCCGGGTCCGTTCATGTCGATGTCGATGTACGGGCCCGCCGCCGCGAAGTCCCAGAACGACAGCGCCCCATGGGAATGCAGCAGATCCGACACCGCCGCGGTGTCGGTGAGGATACCGGTCACATTGGATGCCGCCGAGAACGAACCGATCCGCAGCGGACGGTCGCGATACTCCTCCAGCGCGCCCTCCAGCCCCGCCAGGTCCAGGTGCCCGTCGGCGTCCTCGGCGATCGGCACCACGTCGGCGATCGATTCCCGCCACGGCAGCTCGTTCGAGTGGTGCTCGTACGGCCCGATGAACACCACCGGGCGTTGCGAACGCGGCACCGCCGCCAGCCGGTCGCCGTCCCCGAAGGACGGCGCGCGCAGGCCCAGAATGCTGATCAGCTTGTTGACCGCGCCCGTCGCGCCCGAACCGGCGAAGATGACCACGGTGGAATCGTCGCCGCCGATCGCCCGCGATATCGCCTCCCGCGCGTCCTCGCGCAACATGGTGGTGCGCAGTCCGGTCTCGGAGGACTCGGTGTGCGTGTTGCCGTACCAGGGCAGCACCTCTTGCCGAATGAAGTCCTCGATGAAACTCAATGACCGCCCCGACGCGGTGTAGTCGGCGTACACGATCCGCCGGGGCCCGAACGGGCCGTCCACCAATTCGTCATCACCAATGACCGAATGGCGAATCTTCGCCAACAACGGTATATCCATGATGACTCCACATTGTCATGATCGAATCCTCCGTTCACCCTACCCGATCGCATCGAAATGCCTGAATAAAGCCTCCTTTCGGGGCCGAAGTCGTTTTGAAGCTGGCCGTGGTCATGATTTGTTCCGCAACCCCTCCCCAACCTTGGACTCGCCGCGGAGAGTCCAAGGGCGCAACACATCCAACAGGAACAAGATTCCACTATGGAGGTAAAAGTGACCGTGAACCGCATTCCAGTCGTGTCCTCGCGCAAGGACGAACCCAACGAGGTCCGCATCGAGACCATCTTCCTCGAGCTCGAGCGCCCCGACCGGGTCGTGAACGAGCTCACCAACGGATGGAAGCACGGCCCCAAGTAGGCACGGCCACCATGGCGCCCGGGTCCTCGGCCTCTGTCGAATCCGGGCGCCATCCCACGATTCGAAGGAGATCGTCGTTGATCCCGCAGCACCCGTTCCGCTGGAACCAGGTCGCGGCCCGGGTGGTGGAGCTGGCCGATTCCGGCGGCCCCGACTACGCTCCGGGCTTCGTGGACCGAGCGCGCCCCGCCGCCCTCGGCGTCATGCCGCGGTCCCGCAACACCGCACAGGCCAACTACGTCACCGACCTCGGCGTGCGCATCTCCGACGACGCGGCCACCTTCCTGCGGCACAATCTGAGCCGCAACCCGGCGGGCTGGGACGACGATCTCGACGCCGGTAACCCCTGGCCCGTCGGCGGTCTCGACGAGGAGGGACTGGTCGGGCTGCTGGACGGCTGCGTCAACTTCGCCGGGGACTGGGACCTGGCCCGCTCGGTGTGCCTGGCGGTCAACGCCGGTGAACGGACCTATCAGCGCTACGCCACCTCGCTGTACGTCGGCGCCGTCCTGGCGGCGACCTCCACGCCGGACGACGCCGCGGGAGACGCCGCCGGCAACTGGCTGCGGCGCGCGGTCGGACAGGCCGAATCCGAAGTGGACTCCTTCATGGCCGGGCTGCGCCTGGCCGCGTGGCGGCTCAAGCGCCGGGGCGACGTCAAGGCCGCGACCCGCCAGCTGGACGCCATGTTCGACGACGTCGACTGCTGGCACTCCCAACGCTGTGTCTCCGACGCCGACGCCCGCGCGATGCGGGCGGTCGGATTGAACCTGCTCGCCTTCGCCCACATCAAGACCCGCGACCACGCGTCGGCCCTCGACACCGTGCGCGCCGCGGCGAGCATGCGCGACACCGACGGCTTCGTGACCGTCGACCGTGACGCGGCGCTGCGCTACCAATGCCAGATCCGCATCAACCTCGGGCAGGTGCTGTGGCTGCTGGACCACCGGGACGAGGCGCTGCGCATCCTCGCCGACAACGAGGCGCTGGCGGCGGACCTGCACCCGGACTCGCTCAGCGAGGCACAGTCCATACTGGCCTATTACCTGTTCCTGGCGGGCGAGCACGACCGCGCCCTCGCCCTGCTCACCGCCGCCTACCAGCGCGTCCGCACCGAGGCCGCGCCCCGCAGGCTGGCCCAGATCCGCAAGGTGACCGCGGCGAGCCTGCATCGATCGGGAGCGCCCGACGACGCCGACCGGGTCCTGCATCGGCTGCACGCCGACCCGCTCGGATTCGACGCGCGGCTGGTCGGCGAGGCCGCATGACCGGCGACGCCACGCTGATCGCGCAGAACCTCCACCGGGTCTACGACGGTCGCGACGGCCGCGTCGATGCCGTCAGCGACGTCAGCCTGCGCGTCCCGGCGGGCAGCACCGTCGCGGTGCTCGGCCCCAACGGCGCCGGGAAGACCACCACCGTCCGAATGTGCTCCACCCTGCTGACGCCCACCCGCGGCGATATCAGGATCCGCGGCGTCGACGCGGTGGCCCGCCCGGCGGAGGCGCGCCGCCACCTCGGCCTGGTGCTCGGCGGCGACCGCGGCTTCTACCAGCGCGCCTCCGCGGCGGAGAACCTCCGCTACTTCGCCAGCCTCGCCATGGTTCCCCGCCGTCAACGCCGCCGCCGCATCGACCACCTGCTCGGCGAGGTCGGACTGTCCGCCCACGGCGCCAAGCGCGTCGAGGAGTACTCCCGGGGCATGCGGCAACGCCTGCACCTGGCGCGCGCCCTGCTGGCCGACCCTCCGCTGCTGTTGCTGGACGAACCCACCATCGGCCTGGACCCCGAGGCGGCGCTGGAGGCCCGGCAACTCATCGCCCGGCTCAACGCCGCCGGGCGTTCGATCCTGTTGACCACCCACTACCTCCACGAGGCCGAGGCGCTCGCCGACGAGGTCATCGTGATCATGGAGGGCCGCATCGTCGCCCGGGGAACGGTCTCCGACATCGCCCGCGCCGGCGGAGCCGGCGACGTGACCGGCCTGCGACTCGCCTCCGCGTCCGAGGGCCTCCTGGCCCGGCTGCGCGACCTGGGCGGCGTCCTCGACGTCCGCGCCGAGGAGACCCACGGGACCCGGGCACTGACCGTCACCTGGTACCCGGGCCGCGCCGACCCCGCCGCGCTCGCCCGCGCCGCCGACGCTCCACTGGCGACACTGGTGACCCGCCCGGCCACCCTCGAAGAGGCGTACCTGGCGCTGGTGGCCCGCCGCCGCGCCGCCGACCGGATCGCGGTGTGACGCCATGCCGACCGCCGTGGGATTCCATCTTCGCCAACTGACGCGCAACTCCTTCTTCGTCCAGCTCGCCGTGACCTCGCCGGTGGTCTTTCTCCTGTTGCGCTACCTCGTCGCCCGCGGCGCCCACGCCCATATCGACGCCACCGCCTGGGTCGACGCCGTCGTCGTGGGACTGTGGACGACCACCACCACCGCCACCGGAATCATTGGCTACCAACGATTCCAGGGGACCCTGGAACCCATGCTGCTCAGCCCGCGCTCGCCCGGCGCGGTGCTGACCCCCGTGGTGGTCTCGACCGCCCTGCTCGGCACGGTGGCGCTGCCGGTCACCCTGGGACTGGTGACGATCCTCCACGGCGCGCCCGGCGTGTCGTCGTGGCCGTCCCTTCTCGACGGATTCGCGCTGGCCGTCATCGGCTGCGCGGCCTCGGCGACCTGCCTGGCCGGTCTGTTCGTCCTGACCCGCTACGCGCTGGTCTACGAATCGGTCCTGCTCACCCCGGTCCTGCTGCTGTCCGGCGCCGTGGCGGCCAGCGACCGGCTGCCCGAATGGGCGCTGTGGCTGTCATGGGGCAGCCCGCTGTCCGGCGCGGTGCGCGTCCTGCACGCCGCGGCCACCGGCATCGACCACGCCGCGACGGGCTGGTGGACGGCCGCGTCCCTGCTCGCCAGCGCCGTCCATCTCCTCGCCGCGCGCGTGATCATGCGCCTGGCGCTGCGCCGCGCCCGCCGCGACGGAAGCCTGGCCCTGTCATGATGCCGACCACCGCCCCGCTGCTCGCCTCGGCCTTCGCCCAGTCGGCCCGCATCACGCTGCGATCGGTGAGCCAGCTGCGATCGGTGCGCACCGTGGCCGTCACGCTGCTGCTGATCCCCGGTCTCGACGTGGTCTACCTGACGACGCTGGCCACCTCGGCGACGCGCTCCGACATCGCGGCGGCGTCGGTGTCCGCCGCGGTCCTGGTCACCGCCACCACCGCCGTCATGGCCGCCGCCGCGGTGGTCGGCGACGACCGCGACAACGGCACGCTCGCCATGGTCGTGCTGTCGCCGGTTCCCCGAATCGTGCTGTGGCTGGGACGCCAGATCGTCGTGGCCGGCCTCGGCCTGGCCGCCGGGCTGGTCGCGGTCGCCGCCGCGGTCATCCTCGCCGGCGACCCCGCCATGCTGTCGTCCCTCCCGCTGGTGTTGGTGGCGCTGGTGATCACGTCGCTGTCGTGCACCGGAATGGGCTTCGCCGTGGGATCGGCCAGCCTGCGACTGCGGGACTCCTTCCTCCCGGCGAACCTGGTCAACGCGGTGCTCGTGCTGGCCTGCGGCGCCGTCGCCCCGCCCGGAGCCCTGCCGCGCCCGATCGAGACCGCCGCCGGCGTCCTGCCGATCACCGCGTCGGTGAGGTCGGTGCGCGCCATCGCGTCCGGCGACACCGGCCTGTTCGTTCACTATGGAGCGACCGCCTGCGCGATCGGCCTCGGCTGGTTCGCGGTCGGCTCCCTGTCCTGGTTCCTGCTCGAACGCGCCTCCCGCGCATCCGGATCGCTCGAACTGTGGTTACCCTCAATCCCATGTGGAGGTCACTATGTCCCTTACCCGTCGCACCATCGTCGCCACCCTGGCGACGGCGGCGCTGGCAGCCACCACGGTGGTGGCGGTCAACGCCATGGCCGATACCCAGCCGAAGGCGGTGAACGCGCAATACGGCGCCGCGAAGGTGGAGGCCCAGGACCCCAACCGGGAGTTCCGGGCGATGCCGGCCCTGCAACAGG
Source organism: Stackebrandtia sp. (assembly GCF_035643755.1). Lineage (NCBI taxonomy): Bacteria > Bacillati > Actinomycetota > Actinomycetes > Glycomycetales > Glycomycetaceae > Stackebrandtia > Stackebrandtia sp. Next base: position 6,416 of record NZ_DASQPW010000246.1, read on the forward strand.
TGTCCTGGAAGAACTCCTCCGGCACCCACAAGCGCCTCATCCGCAGCGTCAGCATTCGACCCGACGGCGTGCCGCCGGTGGCCGAGCGGATGCAGTACCAGGACGGCTCCGGCAAGTGGCAGGACGCCAAGGACGCCCGCACCGGCAAGCCGCTCATGGAGTCCTCCGACGCCCAGTACGCCATGGCGTCCAACGTCTTCACCGACTCGGCCGGGCAAACGGTCGCGCTGGAGACCCAGGCGCACAAGGACTCCAAGGGACGGTACATCCTCCGCTGGATCACCAAGGACGGCGGCGTCTCGTGGACGCCCAGCCGCACCCCGCTCGACTTCAACGGCGGCTCCATCCTGGATTCCGCCAGCGGACAGGCGTTCCAGAAGATCGTGACGCTGCCGGACGGCTCCCGGCTGCTGCCCTTCTACGTCGCGCATCCCGTCGGCGGCGGCAAGTACAAGTTCTCCGCGCACCTGCTGGTCGGCGACGCCGACGCCACCAAGCTCAAGCGCGCCGCGACGGTCTTCAGCTCCAACACGATCGACTACAGCGAGTCCAGTGTGGCGCGTCGTTCGGACGGCAAGCTGCTGATGATCACCCGCTACGAGACGGAGAGGGGCGGATTCCACTACAGCAAGCTGCTGTCGAGGGTGACCACCTCCGCGGTGAACTCGGCCGCCGACGTCGCCAAGGCCAAGTGGGCCGCGCCCACGGCGGTCAAGGTGCCCGGCGCCGCCGACGCCGATGTGGTCAGTGGCGTCGCCCCCATCCTGAGCAACATGGACTCCGGCGTCCTGATGCTGGTGTTCGGCCGCCCCCGCAACAAGATCGCCTTCAGCACCGACGGCGGCACCACCTGGACGACCGCGCACAGCTTCTACGACAACATGCCGACCAACTGCAAGAGCGGCTACGGCGGGAACCCCTGCTCCGCGCTGGGGTCCAGCGGCTACATGGGCGTCGCGGTCACCTCGCCGACCACCGCGGTCATCATGGGCGACAACTGCCAGGCGGGCTGGGGATGCAAGGCGAACTACAAGTACCCCCACGGCACCACCGATCTGCTGTGGACGGCCACCGTCACCCTGAAGTGACGCGGGCCCGCCGGGACCTTGTGGTGCGTCGCCGACATGGTTACTGTGTCACACATTGACACACGTAAATATGACGTGACTTCGTCCTGGAGGCGCCGAGATGATGTTCCGCCGAGCGTTGACGTTGCCCCGCCGCCACACCGCCGCCGCCATCGCGATCACCGCGATGATCGGCGCGGCGGTGTTGGCGTGCGGCGGTGACGCCGGGGCCGAGGAGACCACGGCCGCGGCCGTGGCACCGCAGCTGGTCATCCAGGGAGACTTCCCCGACCCGGACGTCAACAAGTTCGGCGATACGTACTACGCATACGCCACCAACGGATCGGTGAACCTGCCGGTGGCGACGTCGGCCAACCCCGGCGGCCCCTGGACGGTGAGCGGCACCGACGCGCTGCCGAAGCTGGGCGCGTGGGCGCAGCCGGGGCGCACCTGGGCGCCGGACGTCTCGCGGCGCCCCGACGGCAGCTACCTGCTCTACTACGCCGCCCACGGCATCGACCCGGACCGCCAGTGCATCGGCGCGGCCACCGCCACCCAGCCCACGGGCCCGTTCGAGCCCGCGGGGGATGCCCCGATCGTGTGCCCCGCCGCCGACGGCGGAGCGATCGACCCGTCGACCTTCGTCGACGGCGACAAGCACTACCTGATCTACAAGACCGACGCCAACGCCATCGGTCAGCCGCCCGTGGTCTATCTACAACAGACCAGCGCGGACGGCCTGAGCCTCATCGGCGACCGCGTCGAGATCCTGCGCAACGACTCCGACGCCGAGCGCGGCATCCTGGAGGCCCCGGTCATGGTCAAGCACGGCGGCAACTACGTCCTGTTCTACGCCGGCGGAGAATACTGGAACGACAGCTACTTCACCAGCTACGCCACCGCGACATCCCTGAGCGGCCCGTTCCAGAAGGCATATCGTCCACTGTTGACAGGCGCCAGCCTCGACGGCGCCGTCAACGGCCCCGGCGGCGCGGACGTGGTGCCCGGCGACGGCGTCGACAGCATCTTCTTCCACGGCCACGTCGGCGACGTCCGCAGCATGTACCGGGCCGACCTGGGCTGGGCCAACGACCTCCCCGTGGTGCGCGGCAGCCGAGTGCGTTACGAGGCCGAGGGCGGCACGCTCAACCACTGCCAGGTCCGCGAGAACGCCGCCGGCGCCTCGCAGGGCAAGGTGGTCGCCTACATCGACTACGAAGACAGCTATGTGGACATAAAACCCTACGCCCCGAGCGCCGGCGGCTACAGCGTGGCCGTCGGCTTCGCCAACGGGTCCCAGGAGGGCGCGACACACCACCTGTCGGTCAAAAATGCGACCCCCGTCGACGTGACCTACCCGCTGACCGGCTGGGACAACTGGCAACAGGTCAATGTCGACGTCGACCTCGCCGCGGGCTGGAACACCCTGCGGTTCACCCACGGCACGGCGTACGCCGAGCTGGACTACATCGAGGTCCGCTGACCACGCCACCATTAAGTCCGGCGCGCACCGATGAGTTTCGCGCCACGGCACGGTCAACCGGGCATGAACAAAACCATGACCTCCCCGATCCGCTTGCACATGTCCATGTCGCTCGACGGCTTCATCGCCGGACCCGAGGACCGCCCCGGACAGGAACTCGGCCGAAACGGCGGCCGTTTGTTCAACTGGCTGGACGACCGGAACTCCGACGGCCCCAGCGGCCGGGTATACGGCGAGGTGTTGTCCACCGGCGCCGTCATCTCCGGGCGCCGCACCTTCGAACTGGCCGGGCGCTGGCACGGCGATCACCATGACGGTGTCCCGATCTTCGTTCTCACCCACCACATCGACCCCGACGACGTCCCGCCCGGCAGCGCCCGTTTCGTCACCGACGTCACCGACTGCGCCACCCAAGCGCGTGCGTCGTCGGGCGGACGCGCGGTGATGGTGCACGGCGCCGGCGCCGCGCAGTCGCTGCTGCGCGCCGGGCAACTGGACGAGATCGAGATCCACCTGGTGTCGGTGCTGCTGGGGGAGGGCCGCAGACTCTTCGAGGCGCTTGGCGGCCAACACATCGAACTCGAGCGCGTCCGGTCGATCGAGGCACGCGACGTGACACACCTACGCTATCGGGTGCTGCACAAGTAAACGAGCGATTCCCGACGCCGTCCGGGGACGACCTCGGCCCAAATACCGCGCCGAGAATCGATGCTGATGCCCCATTCCGCCCCTACAATCATCCTGAGTATGCATTGACTTGCGTCCTTTGGTCTGTTGTGGAGGTAGCACTATGGACGACAGCGTTCGCGGCACTGGTACCGTGCTTGCCGCTCTGGACCGGCGGCCACCGACATCCCTGTACTGGTCGTTGACCCTGCTGGCGACCCTCGGAGGCTTCCTCTTCGGCTTCGACACCGCCAACATCGGATCGGCATTGCCGTTCCTGCCATATCATCTGGGGCCGTTTTGGGCGGGCTATCTGGTGGCCGGGGCGTCGCTGGGAGCCGCGGCCGGAGCGCTGCTGGCCGGCCCGCTGACGGACCGGTTCGGACGGAAGTCGCTGCTGATCGTCGACGCGGGCCTGTACGCGGCCGGGGCGCTCCTGTCGGCCTTCACCTGGGACGCCTGGGTCCTGATCGTCGCCCGCACGATCATCGGGCTGGCCATCGGGGCCGACTCCGCGATCGCCACCGCCTACATCGCCGAATACGCGCCGAGCGGACGGCGGGGCCAGCTCAGCATGCTCCAGCAGTGGATGATCACCGTCGGCATCCTCGTCGCGTACGTCGTGGCGATGGTGGTCCTCATGTTCATGCCGCACCACGCCTACGGCCTGGACTGGCGCCTGATCTTCGGCGTCGGCGCGGTCCCGGCGATCCTTGGCCTGCTGCTGCGGACCCGCATGCCCGAGTCGCCCCGCTGGCTGATGCTGCGCGGCAGGTACGAGCAGGCCCGGCGCGCCATCGGCAAGCTCGGCATCACCGCCACGGTGGAGGAGATCCAACGGGACGCCATCGCGCTGGAACGCGGCGAGGCCGAGGGCAGGAGGGCCCAGAAGCGCAGCTGGACACCCGGGGTGAAGAAGGCCCTCATGGTCGTGTGCGTGTTCTTCATCTTCCAGCAGATCACCGGCATCAACGTGCCGCTCTACTACGGGCCCACGCTGCTCACGCCGTTGCTGCAGGGATCGGACGCCACGCTGGTCCAGTCGCAGATCGCCAGCGTCCAGGTGACCGCGATCATGACCCTGGTGAACGTCGCCGCGACATATTTCGGATTCCGCTACATCGACAAGCTCGGCCGACGCCCGTTGGCCATCGGCGGCTTCGCCGGGATGGCGGTCTTCGCCCTGGTCGCCGCCGCCGGTCTGGCCTTCTTCTCGGGAATCGCGACGATCATTGTCGTGATGCTCGGGCTGTGCCTGTTCATCGCCTCCTTCGCGGTCGGGGTCGGCGGCACCGGCTGGGTCATTCAGGGCGAGACCTTCCCCACCGAGGTCCGCGGCCGCGCCGCGGCCATCTCCGCCACCGTCAACTGGGTGTCCAACTTCGCGCTGATACAGATCTTCCCGATGGCCAAGGCGGGCATCGGGCTCGGCTGGGTGCTGGCCTCCTTCGCCGCGCTGTGCGTCTGCGCGATCGTCTTCGTCAAGCGCTCCCTTCCCGAGACCAAGGGCATACCCGTGGACGACATCATCCACATCTACGAGCGTCGGACCGCGTCCGCGGCGTGACCACCCACAATCCACGGCTCGCGGCACCAAACATCACGATTCGAAGCGGCCGGTACTATGTCGACGCACGAGGGGCGTTAGCTCAGCTGGTTAGAGCAGCGGACTCATAACCCGCCGGCCGTCGGTTCGAGCCCGACACGCCCCACGGAGGCGAGCAAGGCGAAGGGCCCGCTTACCGGTTGAAACATCGGTAGGCGGGTCTTTTGTGTGTGCGGTTCGCGCGACGCGCCTCACGTCGTGAAGCGGCAACTCGGCTCCCCTGTCGGTGCGCGTTCACCAGCGGCGCGAATCGCCGGTCGAGGTGTCGCTCGCCCCACGGGAACGACGCACGCGTCTGTCGCGTCGTCATCCGGCACAATGAAACCGGTTCAGCGGCGAAGCGGCCCCGAATGCCGTGCTGCGGGGAAAGGGGTGACGGCCGATGCGTTTCGAGGTGCTGGGTCCGGTGACGGTGTCTCACGAGGACGGTCCGGTGATGCCGCGGGCGTCGATGCAGCGCTTGATGCTCGCGGTGCTGTTGGCCGCGCACGGGCATCCGGTGTCGACCGATCGCCTGGCCGAGGTCCTCTGGGGAGACAGGCCACCCCGCGCTATCGACAAGGCCGTGCCGTGGCATGTTCACAAGCTGCGCAGGCTGTTGGAACCTGCCGACCGCATCACCCACACCGCCAACGGTTACACCCTGACGGTCGAAGACGGGGAACTGGACGCCACGCGGTTCGCCGAGTTGCGCAGCCGAGCCGCCAAGGTCAGTGATGATCCCGTCCGAGCCGCGGATCTGTTCGCGCAGGCACTGGGGCTGTGGCGCGGACCGGCCTATGCGGACCTCGCGCATCATCCGGCGCTGTGCTCGGAGGCCCGTCGACTCGACGACCTTCGGCAGGTCACCCTCGAACAGCGCATCGACGCCGATTTGGCCGCCGGTGGTCACGCCGGGCTCATCGGTGAACTGTCCGCGCTGGTCGACGAGCACGCCACCTGGGAAAAGTACCGCTGTCAACTGATGACGGCCCTGTACCGGTCCGGACGCCAGACCGACGCGTTGGCGGTGTACCGCACCGGCCGGACCCGGTTGGTGGAGGAACTGGGCATCGAACCCGGCCCTTCACTGCGGCAGCTGGAACAGGCGATACTGCGCAACGACCCGGCCCTCGACCTCCCAACGCCGCACCGGACCGCGCCGCCGCGACGCCGCGACCACCCGGTACCCGCCGAGCTTCCACCCGACCTGTCCAGCTTCGCCGGGCGCGACACCGAAACCGGCCGGATCAGCGAGATCCTTTCAGGCGATGCGAGGACACCCGGCCGGACGCCGGTGATCACCGGCGGCGCCGGCACCGGAAAGTCCACACTGGCCATTCATGTCGCCCATCAGGTGGCGCGGCAATACCCCGACGGCCAGCTGTACGTCAACCTCAATGGGGCCACACCGGGAACCCAACACATGGACCCGCGCGACGTACTCATGCGATTCCTGCGCTCGCTGGGCACCGCGAACACCTCCGCCACCACCGATGCGGCCGAACTGGCCGGTCGGTTCCGCACCGCCACCCAGGGCAAGCGGCTGCTGCTGGTGCTAGATGACGCCCACGACACCGCCCAGATTCGGTCGCTGATGCCCGCCCAATCCTGTGGGGTATTGATCACCAGCCGACGCGACCTCGCCGCACTCGACGGCACCGTTCACGTGTCGCTGGGCCCGATGTCGACCGCGGAAGCGATCGCGCTGTTGTCTCGCCAGGTCGGCGCCGATCGCATCGCCGCCGAACCGCGGGCCGCTTCCCGACTCGTTGATCACTGTGCCGCCATACCACTGGCACTGAGTATCTGCGCCGCGCGGCTCAACACCCGGCCGCGATGGGGCGTCGCCGACTTGGTGCGCCGACTCCACGACACCGACCGGCGGCTGTCGGAACTGCGCCTCGACGACAAGGCGGTGCGCACCAGCCTGATGGTCAGTTACCGTGACCTGTCCGACGCCGCCGCCGCCCAACTGTTCCGGCTCTCGGGATCGCACGTGGGGGCCGACATCGGAGTCGACGCGGCGGCGGCCCTGGTCAACCTCCACCGCGACGACGCCCTCGACCTGTTGGAAGACCTCGTCGACACCCACCTGCTCGAGTCCCACGCCCCGGGCCGCTATCGCATGCACGACCTGTTGCGACAGTTCGCCCGCGAGCTGTCCCAGACCACCGACACCGCCGAGATCCGCCACGCCGCGATGCGACGACACCTGCACCACTTTCTGGCCACCGCCCGCGCATCCGCCGAGCTCCAGATCCCCGCGATGGCGAGGCGTCTCCAACTGCCCCCACAAGACCTCGGCGCCGCCGCGGTCGCGCTGAAGTCCCGAGCCGAAGCCGAAGCATGGATGCTGTCCGAACTCGACAATCTACTTGCGGCGGTGCGGCAAGCCACCGGCCCGGCGGTCGACGAACCGGAGCTCGCGGCGGCGCTGTCGCTGGCGGTGTCCCCGGTGCTGTCCCAGCGCGGATACTGGACCCACGAACTCAGCCTCACCGAGATCGTCGTCCCCGTGCTCGACCGTATCGACGACGCCCGGGTACGCCTGCTGGTTCACCGCGATGTCGGACGGGGATACAAGCACACCGGACGTCTAGGCGAGGCGATCCCGCACCTTCACCGATCCTTGGAACTGGCCGAAGAACTCGATGAACGTGCGTGGTTCCTTGGTGGACTGTACTTGCTGGGGACCACCTATTTGGACGACGGACAGCATCCATTGTCGATCGACTACCTGCGACGGAGTCTTGACCTCAGCCGGGAACTGAACGACCGTTTGACCGAGTCGGCGTCCCTCATCGACCTGGGACGCGCCCACCGTGAGCTGGGGCAGGCCGATGCGGCGCTGGAGTTGCTCGCGCAAGCCGAGGTGGTCTCGAAGGATAACGGTGACCAGCGCAATCTAGCCGAAACCTGGTTTGAGCTGGCCCTTGTCCATCAACAAACGCATCGCTCGGTTCAGGCCGTGTCATACCTCGAAGACGCTTTGACGCTGAACCGGGAAGCAGGAAACACCGGGACCCTCGATGAGGCGCAATACCTGTGGCGCCTGGGCGACCTTCGTGACGACCTGGGCGAACATCAACGGGCACGCGAATGCCGAAGCAGGTCGGCGAACATCCTGCGGCGTCTGGCGCTGATCACCGACGCCGAGAAACGCACCATCGAAACCGACCCCCGCCCGCCCAGACCGCAAGCCATGCAATAGCGGCCCGCCCGCGGTCGTTGTCAGCCGTTCGGGAACGTCTCGCCACGCCGTCCCGCTGCACCTGGCGCAGCTCGCCGACGGGCTGGGCGGCTTTTGGCCGGGTTTGGATCTCGACGACAATTCCATGGTTTTGCGGTCTCCCTAGCGCAACCTTGGCTTGGATCCGTTCAGTTCCCGGCAGCGACGACCAGGACGGATATTCGACGAACTGGGCAAACGGGACACGATCGCCACGTCGATGCGAATGTCCACGGTTCGGGGAATGGTCACTCGCGCGCTGCGCCAACCAAGCCCGTGCGTCGTCGGGTGGGCGCGCACCGACGCCGCACGGTCGCTGCCGCTATCGGGTGCTGCACGGGTAGACAAGAGACCCCCAACACCCACCCGAGACGGCGCCCGGGCGGCAAAGTCCGGGGACGTTGGCCCATCCGGTGACGCAGATGCCGCCGCGTGCGGTCATGAGGGTGTCGTCGACGGTGATGACCCGACGGGGGCGCTCGATGTCGGGGTAACCGTCCAACAGGGACAGTTCGGTGTCCTGGCCCAGGGCCAGAACCAGGCAGTCGGTCCCCGGTTCTTCGAATGTGGCGGACCGGTCAGACCGCGTAGCCTTTCGGTGGGATGAGGGTCGACAGTTGCTCGAAGGACAGCCAGTAGATCTGGTTGCCGTTGAACGAGGCCGGGTCGCCGATGAGGACCTTCTTGTCGTCGGAGTTGTAGCCGATGACGGAGAAGTAGTGGTAGATCGTCTGGTCCGGAGGGTAGCCGGGTGGCTGGTTGCCTGGAGGGGCGACGATATTGGCCACGATCGCGAAGCCGTTGTCGATGTCGGCGGTCACATCCGACCACAGTTTGTCGACCTGCTCCTGGCTCGGCGGATCGTTGGGCATCTCGACGGTCGCGTAATTCTTGCCGCTGCGGTTGGTCATGACGGTCGTGACCTGGCTGATGTGGTCGGTGCCGTTTTCGGTGGTGCCGAGTTCGGACGCCAGGGTCGCCTGGTCGGGGGGATCGACCTTGGCCGACAGGGCGATGCGGGTGGCCGCGGGGCCGCACCAGTAGCCGGTCTCCTGGACCTGGTAGTCGACCTGAAGGACCTTCTCGCCCTTGGTGTCGACCTTCTTGGTGCGCAGCGTCGGGAACTTGCCGTTCTTGTTGCCGATCACCGTGGTGGCGACCTGGACGCCGTCGGGGGTGGCAGGGCTAGGCGGTACCGGGGCGACTCCCTGCCTGCTCGGACTCGCCATCGCGGTACCGGTCACCGCCAGTCCACCAGCGACGGCCAGGCCGAAGGTGCCGGCGAGGATGGTTCTTCTTCGCATGGGGTTCCTTCCCTTGGGGGACGAACTCAGCGTGCCATCCGAAGCGGGTCGGGGGAAGAGGCGGCGATTCGTCGTCGCCGCCGTTGTACCTCATTTGTGGACGCGGAGCTCCGGTCGTTGAACCGGCCGATCGGGGTTCGAGCGGATCACGGGCATCGGGTGGGGCCTGGTGGGTGGGACCGCGTGTCAGCCGGCCCTGTGCTTCGCGGTTCGATGCGCGTCGTTTCGCTCGGTCCTGTCCGAGCAGTCGGGGCACAGGCCCCGGAAGGTGACCTGAGTCTGATCGATGCTGAATCCGCGCGCGGACCTTAGCCCGACGCAGGGAGCCGTGTCGAAGTCACAGTGGACACGGACGGTCTTGCCGCATGCCCGGCAGACCAGGAGCTCGGGTTCACCGCCGCGATGCGGCGGTGTCACGAGGAGGCCGTCGTTTCCGCTCCGCGCTCGTCGGGGTTGACGAACAGGAATACGCCCGCGGCTACCGCTGCCCCCGCGATCTCGGCGACGAGGTGAACCCAGACCGACGACCAGGAAATCAGTCCCATCACCGACCCGCCGAGAGCCACGGCGGGGTTGAACGCCCCGCCGGAGATGCCGCCGACCGCCACTGCCCCGGCGGCGACGGTGAGGCCGATCGCCAATCCGTAGAAGGAGTTGTCGGGGTGGCTGCGGCTGGTGGCCACGTTCAGGACGACGTACGCCAAGGCGAAGGTGAACAGGGCCTCGGCCAGCAACGCCGCGCCCAGTCCGCGTCCCGACAAGGTCAGTTCCTTCGCGGGACTGGCGTTGACGAGCCATCCGGCGGTGAGCGCGGCCAGGGCGGCTCCAACCAGTTGCGCGACAACGTATCCGGCGGCGTCTGTGAGGGAAATGCGACGGCGAATCAGGACCGCGAGGGTGACGGCGGGGTTGTAGTGGGCGCCGGAGACATGACCGCCCGCGTAAACCATGGCCATGAGTACCACGCCAATCGCCAGCGGGGCCAGGTCCGCGTTCGCCAGCACTGTGGCGCCGACGGTGAGAACAAGGAAGAAGGTGCCGATCAGTTCGGTGACATATTTTCGCATCGTTTCCTCCTAATAGGAAGGACAGTTAGCGGTGAGCGCTACGGAGTCGCGGGAGGTCGGCGCGCGCGAACTATCCCAGAATGTTTCATGTGGACTTAATGTCCGGGGCGACCCATTCCGTCGCGTGTGGGAAACTTATCGAACCTCGGGTACCGGAATGAAGATCCGTGTCCTTACGAAACGCTTACGGGGCAACGCTTCTGTACGAGCTCGTCACAGTGGACTACCCGGGCCCGAAGGATCGGGGACGAAGCGACGGCCCGCCAACGCGGAAGCCGTCCTGGCGGAACCGACGTGATTGTTGTGCCGCAACGGCTTCAATCGGAATCGTCGCCAATTCGGGCAGGCCGATCAGTCGGGCCGCCCGAAACGCACTCGCACCCCCGGTGACCACAGCACGCTGGCCGGTTCGCCGTCGGGGGCGTCGAGCCCGGCTGCGGCGATCAGGTCTTCCTCGCACTCCAGCGATTCGGCGCGGTGCAGCCTCCAGCGTTGGTGGACGTTGGGTTGATAGCGCGCGCCGTCGCGGCCGGCGGTATGCAGCCCCCAACGGGCGGTCAGGAAGTGCTCCAATCGGTTGGGACGCTCGATATGGTCGCCGATGCGGATGCGCAGTCGACAGTGGACGCCACGCGGCGTGGGCCAGCGTCGACGGCTGGCATAGCTCAGCACGTCACCGTCGCGCTGCATGCTCATGGCTGACCACGCGTAAGGTAGCCGAAATCCTGTGCGCGCCACCAGAACGGGGACCAGACGTGACGCGTCCAGCGACAGGAAGACCACGCCGCGGCGGCCCCGATCGTCCACCGAATACAGCCGGACGTTGGTTTCGGGAAAGCTTCCCAGATAAGGAATTCCGGGCATTCGTAGCCACCCGATGCGATGCATCCGGAAGGCGACAAGGCCCACATAGGTCACGCCGTCGAGCGTGTCGGGAACCGTTCGCGGCGGCAGTAGCCCGGCCACGGCCGCCGGGTCGACCGTCCAGTGCAGGAACGCCACGTCGCGCCACCACTGGGTCAGCAGCGGCCGGGGCACGCCCCGCGGCGCCTCGGCGGTGACGGGTTCCGGATCGGTCGCCATGCCACCAGCTTTTCAGACTCCTTCCCGCCCCCGGGGCCGCACGTGCCGTCGCCGAGGATTTGCGTGCTGTGCCCGTTCGGTGGAACAGCCCGGCGTCGTCGAGTGATGGGGTGGGCGCATGACACCCGGAGAGGCTGCGCCCAAGCGCCCCCGTTCACGCATGTGGATCATCGTCACGGCACTGGTCGTGTGCGCCGAGGCGGCTCAGCTCGTGGTCATGTCCGCGTGGGGTGTGTTCGGCGCGCCGGATTCGTCTGACACGGTGCTCATCGTCGACGACACGCACGTCGCGTTCCAGGCGAACGTGCCCGCGGGCACCGCGATCTCCACCATCGATGCCGCAGACGTCGACGGTTGTGGACACGTGTCGTACGACCTGACGCGATACGGCCTCATGGTGGAGGTGCCCCGGGCCGACTGCGCGCCCGACGACGACAACCACAAGACCATGAACGGCAGACACGGCGACTACCGCACGTTCGGCGATGTCCCGGACCCGAAGAACGTCGCGAAGGTCCACACCTGGCTCGGTCCGGCCACAGTGTTCGAACAGACCTATGACGAATTCACCAACGAGCACAACCGCTACCAGGAGCCGGTCGCCATCATCGCCGTCGACGACCCGGTGGATGCCCGATACCCCACGATCGTGGTTCGCAGCGACCGCGGCGAGCTCGACCGCGATGCCTTCACCAAGCTGGTCGAGAGCTTTGAGGAGCCGTCCGAGACCAAACAACGAGGGTCGTCCTCGCCGGTGGGCGGATCGACGCACAGCTGAGCGGGCGCTGATTGACGGTATTGGGGCTCCAACAGGAATCGGAGCGGGCCGGTTGCCAGGTATAACGAGAGGGGTGTGGAAGTAACACGTTCCAGGAGGACTTCTGCCATGCACGAGGCAATGGACGAGTGGTGCGAGCGATGGCTCGGCTCGGCCGTGTCCGAGGTTCTGTTTGAAACGGGATCCCTTTCGCAAGTCGCCGGGGTCGAGCTCGCGGACGGCCGCGAGGTCGTCGTCAAGGTGCGGAGGTCGGCCCCTCGCCTGCACGCCGCCCACCAGGTGCAATGGCGCGTCTGGCAATCCGGCTATCCAGCCCCGGAGCCGCTGGTGCCCCCGGCGCTCATCGGCCCGGAGCACAGCGCCAGCGCCGAACGGTTGATTCGCGGCGGCGACATCGGCGGAAGAGGTCCCGGGGACGCCGTTCGCGCGGCCGAGGCACTGGCGTGGCTGCTTCGGGTCGCTCCCGCCGCGGCCGAGGTCGAAGACCTTTCGCCGTCACCGCCGTGGGTGGCGTGGGACCACGCCGGGCCCGGATTGTGGCCGGCCCCTGACCGCGGGCCCGAGGACCTCAACCTGGTGCGGGGACCGGGCTGGCTGGACGACGCGGGCGCCCGCTGCCGCGAGCGTCTTGGCCGGTACCGGGCGCGGCGGGTGATCGGTCATGCTGACTGGCATGCCGGTAACGTCCGGTGGTCTGGCGACAGGCTACTGGTCGTGCACGACTGGGACAGCGTCGTCAGTCAGCCAGAAGCGGTGATCGCGGGGATGGCGGCCGCCGTGTTTCCCGCCTCGGAAGCGTCCTGGCGACCCGCGACGGTCGAGGAGAGCGAAGAGTTCTTGAACGCGTATGTGCGCTCGGGCTCCAGGGCGTGGACCCGGGACGATGCCGAGGCGTTCTGGGCGGCGACAGTGTGGACGCGCGCGTTCGACGCCAAAGAGGAGTCAGCCGACGGTCCGGTGACCAGCCTCAGCGAAGCCGAAGCGGCGGACCGCCTCGTGCGCGCGGGCGCGTGAACGGGGATATCGGCGCGCGAGACGTCCCATTGGCGCCAAATGTGGCGCATTTGGGCCGAATACCTTGTAGGTGCGGCGGAGCGGTGTCACCCTTGGGCTTTTGCGAAGCGGACACGACCGAGGAGACTCTATGGCAGGAAAGAAGCACCATCGGTGGGCGATTCCGTCCGCGGTAGCGGCGGGGGCGGTGATCGCCGCGACCGTGGTGATGTCACCGTGGTCGGCTCAGGCCGACGGCAACAAGGACGCCGACGCGACGTGGAAGACCGTGTACGGCAGCGACGACATCGGCGGGCAGTACCGCAGCATCGCCGTGGGCGGCGCCAAGGACGTGTGGGCGTTCGGTAGCAAGGACTCCACCGAGGGCGACAAGTCCGCCACCCGTCTGACGCACTGGGACGGCAAGACCTGGACGGAGAAGTCCGCCCCGAAGGGGTCGACTGTGGATCCCGACATCGCCGATGCGTCGGGGCCCGACAACGTGTGGGCCGGCGGCGAGGGTGCCGACGGTGCCGTCATGCTGCACTACGACGGCAAGAAGTGGGGCACCTCCCAGCTCGGCTCCGTCAATCCGACCGACGTCGAGGCCATCGCGTCCGACGACGTGTGGCTGAGCGGCGACGGTTCGGGCGACGGAACGCACGGCACCATGAAGCACTACGACGGAAAGTCCTGGAAGGACGTTTCGGGTGCCTCCTATGCCGTGCGCGGCATGGACTCGGTGAGCTCCAAGGAGGTGTACGCCGCCGGCAGCGACGGCACGCAGCCTACTGTGGACCGCTGGAACGGCAAGAAGTGGGCCTCGATGAAGGTGCCGAAGGTCGACCTCGGCAACTGCGAGGAGGCGTACTTCACCGACGTCCTGCCGCGGTCGTCCAAGGACGTGTGGGCCGTGGGCACCATGGCCTGCGAGGACGAGGAGGGCCCGGACGAGCAGTCGCTGCTGGCCCACTGGGACGGTAGCAAGTGGACCATGAAGCTCGGCACCCATCCGCGGGGCTTCGAGGCCGTCGCCGACGACGGCGATGGCGGCATGTGGATGGCCACACAGGACGACACCTACTACCACTACCAGGACGGCAAGCTGACCGCCTTCGACCTCGGTTACGACCAGGAGATGCAGTCGGCGACCGTGGAGAACCTCCCGGGCACGACCGCGATGGTCGGCACCGGGGCGCTGTACGAGGACGGCGACCCGCCGGACCCGCAGAGCTACGGCATCGTCGCGGCCTACGGCCTCTAAGCGACGTCGACCCGCCGCCCCGGCGCCAACCGGGGCGGCGGGACACGGGGTGGAATCATGGCCTCATGAGCGAGGAATCTGGCACCTACGTCGAACCCGGCGACTTCAAACGCGACCAGAACTACATCACCACGCGCGTCACCGCCGACGGCCGCGACGGCTACCCGGTCGAGGCGGGGCGCTACCGCCTGGTCGTGTCGCGCGCCTGCCCGTGGGCGAACCGCGCGATCATCGTGCGCCGACTGCTCGGGCTGGAGGACGCCCTGTCGATGGGCGTGGCCGGCCCCACCCACGACAAACGCAGCTGGACCTTCGACCTCGACCCGAACGGGCGCGACCCGGTGCTGGGCATCGAACGGCTCCAGGACGCGTACTTCGCGCGCTTCCCCGACTATCCGCGCGGCATCACCGTTCCGGCGATCGTGGACGTGCCGTCCGGCGCCGTGGCCACCAACGACTTCGCGCAGCTCACCATCGACCTGTCGCTGGAGTGGGGCGAGTTCCACCGCCCCGGCGCCCCGCGGCTGTATCCGGACGAGCTGCGCGAGCAGATCGACGAGGTCAACGCGGTGGTGTTCACCGACGTCAACAACGGCGTGTACCGCGCCGGGTTCTCCGGCAGCCAGGCCGCCTACGAGCGCGCCTACACCACGCTGTTCGACCGCCTCGACTGGCTGTCGGATCGCCTGTCGCGGCAGCGATACCTGGTCGGCGACACCATCACCGAGGCCGACGTGCGGCTGTTCACCACCCTGGTGCGCTTCGACCCGGTGTACCACGGGCACTTCAAGTGCAACCGCTCCAAGCTCACCGAGATGCCGGTGCTGTGGGCGTACGCGCGGGACCTGTTCCAGACGCCCGGCTTCGGCGACACCGTCGACTTCGTCCACATCAAACAGCACTACTACATCGTCCACAGGGACGTCAATCCGACGGGCATCGTCCCGGCGGGCCCCGAGCTGCGCAACTGGCTCACCCCGCACCACCGCGAGGAACTCGGCGGGCGGCCCTTCGGCGACGGCACCCCGCCGCCGCCACCGGCGCTCGACGAAGCCGTGGAGCCCGGGCACGGGGCGGTGTAGCGGTCTCGCCTATGTGAATTCCATCGTGGATACAACGCTGCGGGTCGCCGTGTCGGCGGCCTTCTGCAGCTGTTGGGAATGCGGGTAGCCGTCGAAGCCCGTGGGCTCGGTGAGTATCTGGATGATCTCCTTGTCGTGGAAGACCAATACCTCGACCGAGTGCAGGTTGAGCTTTTTGGGGTAGCCCTCGGCCCACGTCACCCGGGCATCGTGGTTGCCGTCGACGACCTTGGAGTCTCCGTAAACATGACCGGTGAGCTTGTCGGCCAGCCGCTCGAGCCCGGCGTCGCTGGTCCGGTCGGAAAACTTCGGGCCGTCGGGTATCGCCGTGATGGTCATGGCTATGGAGGGCGAGACAGACTCGGAAAGCACCGTCGTTTGCCCCCCACCCCGTGCGTTCGGGTCCGTGGTGAATCCCTTCGGGACGGCGAAGGAACAACCCACGGTCGTGTCGTCCACGATGGTGTCGCTGGGCGTTGCGGAGGGCAGCGGCCCCATCGGCGGCGCGATGTGGCGATCGGCATCGCCGCCCCACGCCGCGACCACCCGCACCACGACGGCTAGCACCAGGGGCGTCACGACCAGGGCCACGGTGATGCGGTCGTAGCGGTAGCGCCGCTTGATCGCCGCATCGGAATGGCTGATCATGAGTGCCTCACCCGAATCCGCTTGGCGACGGTCGCGCAGCCGGACAGCGCGGCGTCGTCGGAGCCGTCGCAGTCGATGACGACGAGTCTGTGGTGGACGAACACGTAGACGATCAGGCCGGTGGGGCCCCGTCCGTCGCGGGCGGTGACCTCCACGGCGGGATACCCGGCGATGGTGCGGCTCACCGGATGGACCGGGATTCGGTCGGACTGCCGCAGGAGGGCGTAGGCGTCGCGAAACGCCGCGGACCTCCGGAAGCCGACGCTGGCACCGTCAACCGCCGCCGACTGCCGGTAGACCTTGAAGGTGATGGACGCCTTGGGGGACTTGCGGGTCGCCTCGTCGTGGCCGCCGTGCCTGAAGCGCCAGCCCTCGGGCAGCAGCGAGCTGACCGGTTCGGGTTTGTCCGAGGAGTCGGTCCGGTACTCATCCGTATAGGTCATGGCGGTGTGGCTTGCCGGTGATGCGGTGATGTCGTCCAGGGTGAGCACGCCGGGCGGCGGATCGACAAACGCCAGCAGCGGTTCGCGTGCGATCCACACCGCCAACGCCAGGGCCAGCGCGACGGCCACCCAGCGTCCGATCCGTCTGCTCCACCAAATATCCGTTTCGGCCATAGCTTCTCAATCTCGAGTGTGGGTCGTCCGTGGCTTGCGGGTCGGCGGAGAAACCCTCGGGAATCGCGAATCGGTAGGTCAACCGATCGCTGTCCACGATGGTGTGGCCGGGTTTCGCCGAGACCGGCGGGAGACGGACCAGCTGCGGGCAATCGGTATCGAGCGGAGGCACCCCGAAAACACGCGGCGCGATGGTCGCCAGGACCGGCATCATGTCGTCGTCGAAGGCGATGGCGATGTGGCTCGCCGCGGCGGCCGCGACGTCGTCCAGGGTCAGCTCCGTGGGCCGCGGGGTGAGGATCCTGAACGCGGTCCACTCAAGCGGCGGGTACGCGAACCAGACGGCCACCGCCAGTACGAAGCCCATCCAGCGTCCGTACCGCCAGCTCGGGGGCATCTCGGGTTGTCCGTCGGGCACGCGCCCATGGTCCTGTATACCTATCGACATCGCCAAGCGCGAAGCTGGCGGTTTCGCGCCATTTCTCCGGAGGCCCGCGTGCTCGACGAGCTCTTCGCGCCGCTGGGCGCCCACGCCCACGCGCACATCCGCGACCTCGACGACGGGCGACAGCGGGGCGTCGACGCCGCCGAACCGGTCGTCCTGATGTCGGTGGTGAAGGTGTTCATCGCCTGGGAATTCCTGCGCCAGGTGAACGAGGGCCTGATCGACCCGGGCGACATGGTGCGGGTGACAGCGCGCGATCGACTGGGCGGCACCGGGACCGCGAGTTTCCGCTACGACGCCGAGATCGCCGTGGGCGACCTGGCCGCGCTCATGATGGAGCTGTCCGACAGCACCGCCGCCGACCTCGTCTACCAGAGGCTCGGCTCGAGCGCCCTGCGCGACCTGCCCGCGCGCTTCGGGCTGAAGCGCACCTGGCTGATCGGGTCGCCGCGCGCGATTTTGGAGAACCTCGCCCGGGACCTCGGCGTGAGCGACCTGGACGACCTGGCGCGGCTGTTGGCGAGCAAGTCGGTGCAGACCCAGGAGCTGCGCAGCACCAGCGCCTGGGATCCCTTGCGCACCAACGCCTCCACCCCGTCCGACATGACCGAGTTCCTGGCCGCGGTGTGGAACGGACCCGAGGCGATCAGGCGCGACCTGCGCCGGTGGATGGGACGGCAGCTGACCGGCGGCCATCTCGCCAGGCAGCTGCCCAGCGGGGTCGTCGCCTACGGCAGGTCGGGGTCGCTTCCGGGATGGCGCAACGAGATCGGGGTGTGGGAATGGCCGGACGGGCGGCGCCACGCGCTGGCGATGTTCGTGCGCACCACGCGCGGGAATCTGCGCGAGGTGGAGCGCGCCATGGGACGGGCCGCGCTGCGGCTCGCCGAGTTGGTGGACTCCGACTTAATAGATCTCCGACCAGGGCCGGGGCGTCTCGGCGGTCTCGGGGATGGCGGCGCGCCGCACCAGGGTCCGCATCCGGCGATAGCGCCGCAACAGTTCCGGCGCCTCGTTCATCAGGACGTGGCCCGCGGCGGTCAGCGTCACCTGCCCGCCACCGCGGTCGAACAGCTCGGCGCCGAGCTCCTTCTCCATGCGGCGAATCCGTTGGCTCAGCGGCGGCTGCTCCATGCCCAGGCGCCGGGCCGCCCGGCCGAAGTGACGTTCTTCACCCACCGCGAGGAAACACTCCAGGTGCCGCATGATGTCCATTCGGCGACGATATCAATCGCGATACCGCCCGATACGAGTGTTGATATTGGACAGAGCGCGGGGCGGGCGGCTTGACTGTCGGGCATGAGCGATGGGACCGACCGCACACCGAATCTCCGCCGCCGCACCCTGATGAAGCTGACGGGCGCCTCGGCGCTGGCCGCCGCCGCGCCGCTGGCGCTGCCCGCCGACGCCGACGCGTCCGGCGGGTCGGTGAAGGTGCGCTGGCTGGGCACCAACGCGTGGGAGTTCACCACGGCGAAGGCGACGGTCCTCATAGACCCGTGGGTGAGCCGGTTTCCCACCGGTGCCTACCAGGGCGGTGCCGACCCCGACACGAAGATCGAGGTCCGCCCCGACGCGATCGACGAACACGTCACCGCCGCCGACTGCGTGCTGGTCACGCACGGCCATTACGACCACATCGCCGACGTCCCGTACATCGCGAAGCGGACGGGCGCCACGGTGATCGGCACCGAGACCCACCTGAATCTGTTGCGCGCCATGGACGCCCCCGAGGAACAACTGGGTCAGGTGGTGGGCGGCGAGTACTACCAGTTCGACGGCTTCACCGTCGAGGTCTTCCCGTCGTCCCACTCGACCACCGGCGAGCACAAGCAGATCCTCTTCGGAGGCACCCGGCCGGGCGTGGTTCCGAAGCGGCCCACCAGGATCAAGCATCTGGTCGAGGGCGGCAGCCTCACGTACCTGCTCGACTTCGGGGACGTGTCGTTCTTCAACGCCGGCTCGGCGAACTTCGACGAGCCCGCCATCGACGGCATCCGCCCCACCGTCCTGTTCGTCCAACCCGGCGGCGACCACACGCCGGACTATGTGGAGCGACTGCTCGAGGCCACCGGCTACCCGCCGTACGTGATCCCGTCCCATTGGGACGACTTCGATCAGCCGCTGACGAAGCCCGCCGCGGTGGGCATCGACTGGAGGCCGGTGCGCGACCGGGTGGCCAAGGCCAGCCCCGATTCCACGTTCATTCTCATCGATCACCTGGAGAGTCATGACTTCTGAGATCACCGTCCGCTGGCTGGGCACCAACGCCTGGGAGATCAGGGGAGCGGGCAAGACCATCCTGGTGGACCCGTGGGTCACCCGGTTTCAGACCGGCGCCAACATCCCGGGCGCGTTCGATCCTGACACCCCGTTGACGATCGACGAGAAGGCGGTGGACGAGTACGTGACCGACGCCGACTGCGTGCTCATCACGCACGGCCACTACGACCACATCGCCGACGTGCCGTACATCGCGAAGCGGACGGGCGCCACGGTGATCGGTACCGAGACCCACCTGAATCTGTTGCGCGCCATGGGAACCGCGGACAAGCTGTTGGCCCAGGTCGGCGGGGGAGAGCTCTACCGCTTCGACGGCTACACCGTGGAGGTGTTCCGGTCCTCGCACGGCGTCAGCGGCAAGCACAAGAGCCTGCTGTTCGCGGGAACCCACCCGGGCGAACCGCCGCGGCGGCCCACGAAGATCAAGCACCTGCTGGAGGGCGGCAGTCTGTCCTTTCTGGTCACCTTCGGGGAACTGTCGATGTTCTTCGTCGCCAATCCCGGCTTCCACGAGCGGGAGATCGCGGGCATCCGTCCTACGGTGATGTTCATGCAGGGCGCCAACCCGAACTATCCCCGCTACGAGGAGCGGCTGCTGAAGGCGACGGGGTACCCGAAGTACGTGATACCCACCCACTGGGACGACTTCGAACTGCCGTTGTCGAAACCCGCCGTGGACATCTTCGGCGCCAAGGAATTGAAGAAGAAGGTCGCCGAGGTCAGTCCATCGTCGAGGTTCATCATGCTGGACCACCTGGACAGCCACGTGTTCGGCGGCTGACGTAAACGGCTTGCGACGGCGGCGACCGGCCGTGAGACTCGGATCCGTGGATGCGAGCGACGACGCGATGCCGGTGCTGTGGCTGTGCGGGCCGCCCGGCGTCGGCAAGACGTCGGCGGCGTGGGAGCTGTTCACGCGGCTGGGCGGCGACGGCGCCCGTGTGGGCTATGTGGACATCGACCAGCTGGGGATGTGCTACGCGGCACCCACCGCGGACGACGGGGCGCCCGAGCCGCCCGCCGACCCGGGTCGGCACCGCCTGAAGGAGGCCAATCTGGGCGCGGTGGCGGCGAACTTCCGGGCCGCGGGCGCGCGGGGCCTCATCGTGTCGGGGGTGGTGGACGCCGAACGCGGCGTCGCCGCCATTCCCGGCGCCGACGTCACCCTGGTTCGCCTGCGCGCCAACGCCGACGGGCTGCGGCGTCGCGTCGCCGAGCGGGGCCGGTCACACGACGCGATCGACGCGGTGCTGGCCGAGGCCGACGCCCTGGACCGCGGCGGCGTGGACGCCACCGTCATCGACACCACCGTGCTCGGCATCGCCGAGGTGGCCGACGCGGTGGGCGCCCGCTTCGCGTCGTGGCCGCCCCCGGCCCCCGCGGCGACACCGCCGATGGCGCCGCCCGCGACC
>NZ_DASQPW010000247.1:0-5769 GCF_035643755.1 Stackebrandtia sp.
GAACAAGAGGGGCGCCTTCACCATGACCACCGTGACCTGCCGATTCGCGATGTCGCTCGACGGGTACATCGCCGGGCCCCACCAGAGCGCCTCGGACCCGTTCGGCGAGGGCGGCCTGGAGTTGTGCAACTGGATGTTCCAGACGAAGAACCCCGGGCGCCAGGGCGACCAGGACGTCATCGACGAGGCCGAGGCGGGCATCGGGGCGTTTGTCATGGGACGCAACATGTTCGGTCCCGATCGCGGCGAGTGGGACCTGGAATGGACGGGCTGGTGGGGCGAGGACACGCCCTATCACGTCCCGTCGTTCGTGCTGAGCCATCACCCGCGCGAGGCGCTGACCATGAAGGGCGGCAACACCTTCACCTTCGTCACCGACGGCGTCGCCTCCGCCCTGGAGCAGGCGACGGCGGCAGCGGGCGACAAGAAGGTGGCGATCGGCGGGGGCGCGGCCACGGCGCGGCAGTTCCTGGCGGCGGGGCTGATCGACGAGCTGTACCTCCACATCGTCCCGATCACCCTGGGGGCGGGAGAGCGGCTGTTCGACGGGCTCGGCGATTTCAAGGCCGAGCCCGTCAAGGTGTCCAGCTCCCCCGCCGTGACTCACATCAAGTACGAGATCGTCCACTAAGGTCGAAGATGGCGGGCGAGGAACCTCGCCGCGCTGTCGGACTCGAAGCGGGGCAGCCGCTTGTGTCTGCCCGCGTTGGCGTGCAGGGTCTTTTCGGTGGAGGCGAAGGCGTCGAACAGCGCCAGGGCCGCCTCGCGCGGGATGTGCTCGTCGTCCCACTGCATCACGAACTCGATCGGGATCGTGATGCCGCGGGCGGCCTCGGCCAGGGCGTCGGGCCAGTGGAGGCCGAAGACCGCGGCGGTGATGCGGGGGTCGCCCGCCACGAAGGGGACGCCGATCGCGGTGGCCATGTTGAGTCCGAAGTAGCCGACGGGACCGTGGGTGCCGATCTCGGGGCGTTCCTGGAGGGCGTCCAATGTGGCCGTCCATTCGCCGACGGCGCGCTTGGCCAGGTGGGCGTTGTAGCGCACCACGATCGGGCCCTCGGGTTCGCCCGCTTCTCGGGCGCGGAACAGCTCGGCGACCTCGGCGTCGTCGTGGGCCGAGACGGGGCGGTCGCCGTGGGCGGGGGCGTCGATGACGGCGACGTGGAACCCGTGGGTGGCGGCCAGGAGGTGGGCGCGGCCCGTCATGGCGGGCCACCGCTTGTGGGTGCCGCCGCCGTGGCCCATCAGGACCAGGGGCGCGGGGTCGGTGCCCGGGGCGGGAGACCATAGGACGCCGGGGATGTCGCCGACGGTGAAGTCGCGCTCGCGGATGCCGTCCGTTGTGGAATCCGTGGTGAAGTTCAGTGTAGACATGGCTGTCGCCTTTCGGGAGTGCCTGGTGATCGGGCACTCCTGGCGACGGCTAGGTCAGTCGCCTGGCCGCGGTGAGGAGTGGGAGCGCCCACGTCGGTGTCTCTTGCATGGGTCTCACCTCCTCGGTCGGTACCACGGCGGATCGCACGTTAGCAGCTCGGCGAGGGGCGGCCAAGTTCTTTTTAGGGGTAGCAGGCGATGACCGACACATCGTCGCCCTGGATCTTGGCGACGTTCTCCCGCTTGCCCGTCTTGGGGTCGACGGACACGTAGTCGCTGACGTCGGCGTCGGGGTGGGCGACGTCGAGGGCGCCGATGGTGCCGTCGGGCAGGGTGGAGGGCGCCCCGACATTCTTGGCCAGGAACCTCGGCTTTCCCTTGCCCGACAAGCTGACCAGGTACAGGTCGATGTCGTCGCCGACGACCAGGCTCACCGCCACCGACTTGCCGTCGGGCAGCCACGCCTGCGTGAGCAGGTCACCCGACACGACGTCCACGCTTCCCTCGCCGCCACCGTCGACGGACTTCCAGTGGAACGTGGTACCCCCGGTCGAGGTCCAGGCGAGCTTGGTGCCGTCGGCCGACCAGGCGGGGTCGGTGGCGGCGTCGGTGGCGATCCGGTGCCGGTGGCCGTTGTCGGGGTCGGCCATCACGATCGTGTCGGCGTCGGTGTCGGTGTCGCGGTAGGCGACGCGGGTGCCGTCGGGAGACCACACGGGCGTCGAGATGCCTTCGCCGAAGACCTTCAGGTGCGTGCCGTCGGTGTCGGCCAGCACCATCTTGTTGGAGTATTTGCCGCCTTTGCCGTAGAACCCCTCGAAGTACACGCGACGGCCGTCGGGCGACAGGCTCGGCGTCTGGGCCTGAATCACCTTGTCGTTGTTGATGGGGCGGGGTTTGCCGCCCACCAGCCAGTACACGCCCTTGACGTAGGAGTTCTTCAGTTTCGTGTAGGCGATGGCCCAGTGGTCGCGGTCCGTCGGGTCGCAGGTCTGCTTGACGGACGCCGCGGGGGCGCACGCCGCCAGGCCCGCGAGCAGGACCATGACGGACGCGACCGCGAGTGTCCTCGCGGCGCGACCCGTTCCCCTACCGCGGTAACGCATGTCTCACAGCGTATCGAGGCGACGGTCAGAGGGGTCCCGTCCAACGCGGTGCACCGTAAGTGTCGACATGCTTCTATATATCGGTGAGGTCGGGAATGCGTGGTCTGGTGATAGGTCTGCTGGGCGGCATCACGGTGTGGAACGGCGACACGGAGGTGTCGGCGGGGACGCCGAAGCAGGCGTGCGTGCTGGCGTGCCTGGCCTTCGCGCCGCGCCAGGCGGTTCCCGCCGACGTGTTGATCGAGCGGGTGTGGGGGTCCGAGCCTCCCGAGGCCGCGCGCGGGAGCCTGGCGGCGTACGTGGCGCGGCTGCGCAGGCTGCTGCGCGACGGCGGCGTGACGATCGACAACCGTTCGGGCTCTTATGTTCTGGAGATCGATCCGTCGCGTGTGGACCTGCACGCGATGCGTTCGCTGGTGGCTGAGGCGCGAAAAAGCGCGGGCGATCCGCCGGCGGCGGCGGCGAAGTGGCGCGCCGCCCTGGGGCTGTGGCGGGGGCGCCCGCTGTCGGGAATCGACAGCCGCTGGGCCGAGGCGGCGGGCGTCGGGCTGGAGCACGAGCGGCTCGGGGCGCTGACGGGGTTGTTCGACGCCGAGCTGGCGTCGGGGCGCCACGCCGAGGTGCTGGGCGAGTTGGCCGCGGCGGTGGATCAGTACCCCTGCAACGACACCCTGAACTCCCAGCACCTGCTGGCCCTGTACCGCAACGGGCAGACCGTGGGGGCGCTGGAGGCGTTTCGGCGGGCGCGGTCGCGATACCGTGAGCTGCAAGGCATCGAGCCGACGGCGCGCCTCGCCGAGCTGCACCGTCGCATCCTGGCCGACGACGCGGGCCTGCGCGAACCCGCCGCCGACGCGACGCCGCCGCGTTCCGCCGTCCCGCGCCAGCTTCCCGCACCGCTGTCCGCCCTGTATGGACGCGACGCGGCGTTGGCGCGCGCCGAGGCGGCGGTCACCAGCGGCGGGCGGTGCGTCGCCTTCGTGGGCGCGGGCGGCGTCGGCAAGACCGCGGCGGCGCTGGCGTGGGCCAACAAGATCGCCCCGTCCTTCGTGGATGGTCAGCTGTTCGCCGACCTGCGGGGGTTCTCCGAGGCCGAGCCGGTGGCGCCGTCGGTGGTGTTGGCGGGTTTCCTTCGGGCGCTGGGGATCGCGGCGTCGGACCTGCCGAGTCGGCAGGAGGAGCTGGCGGCGCTGTATCGCACCACCGTGGCCGAGCGGCACGTGCTGGTGGTCCTGGACAACGCCGCCGGCGCCGCGCAGGCCCGGCCACTGCTGCCCGGGGCGGGCAACTGCCTGACGGTGATCACCAGCCGCGACGACCTGCGCGGGTTGCGGGTCGACCAGGATGTGACGGTGATTCCCGTGGACGAACTGTCCATGGACGACAGTGTCCGGGTGCTGGGGGCGCACCGCGACGCCGGCCGCCCGGGGCGGCAGGCCGACCTGGCGCGGCTGGCTGAGCTGTGCGGGCGCCTGCCGTTGGCGCTGAAGCTGGCCGCGGGCCAGCTGACGACGGGAACCGACGCGGAGTTGGCGGATCTGTTGCGGGACCTGGAGTCGGGAGATCGGCTCGGGACGCTGTCGGACGGCACGTCGCGCCAGGGCGGCCTGGACGCGACCATCGGGGCCTCGTACGCGACCCTTCCGCGGCGCGACAGGTTCGTGTTTCGGTTGTGCGGGGCGCATCCCAGCGGCGGCATGGACGCCGCCGCGCTGGCGAACATGGGCGGGGCCGCGGTGTCCGAGGTGAACCGGGCGCTGCGGCGCCTGGAGGCGGTGCACCTGGCCAGGCGCGCCGCCGACCAGTGGTTCATGCACGATCTGGTGCGCGACTACGCCGCGCGGCGGGCGGCCGCCGACGCCGACATCGCGAAGCGGCTGCCGCTGTTGTACGACTGGTACACCGCCGCGCTGCATCGCGCGAAGGACAGGGTCTACGGGCGCAGCCCCTGGGACGCCCCCGAGTGCACCGCGCCACTGCCCGAACTGGACACCATCGACGCCGCGATCGCCTGGACCGACGCGCGCATCGCCATGCAGGTGCTGTTGATCCGCCAGGCCGCCGACGAGCACCCGCATCGGGCCCAGCACCTGATGCGCCTGGCGCGGCCCGCGCTGCGCGGGTCGGGGCTGCTGCGCGACTGGGGCCGCACCCTGGAGGCGATCCGGGATTCCTTCGCCGCCAACCGGGACACGGCGTCATGGTGCCGCGCGATGGTGCACCTGGCGATCTTCTACGGGGACATCGGCGAGCGGTCGCGGGCCGCCGCATTGGGGCGCCAGGCCATCGACGAGGCGCGCCGCATCGGCGACCTGGTGTCGGTGAGCGAGGCCGCCGGCGTTGTCGCCCAGGGCCTTTGCGACAGCGGCGACAACCGGGAGGCATTGCGATATTTCGACATCGCGATCGAGGGGTACTCGGCCGAACCCGACCCCGTGGCGGCGGCCAGCGCCATGTACGAGCGGGGCCGCGTGCTGTACCGCCTGGAGGAGGCCGACGCCGCGCGGAGGCTGCTGGAGCGGGTGCACGGCGTGTGGCGCGAGCACGGCGCCACCAACCCGCTGGCCTACGTCCTGGCCGATCAGGGCCGCCTGGCCGCGCGCGGCGGCGACCTGGAGGCGGCGGATTCCCTGCTGCGCCAGGCCATCGACATCGCCGACGCCAGCGGCGCCCGCAGCGGGGAGGGCTACGCCCGCGCCGTGTCGGCCATCGTCCTTCATAGACTCGGCCGCGGTGCCGCCTCCACCGAGCAGCACACCGCGGCGATGCGGCTGTTCCCCGACATCCCCAATCTGACGGTGCGCATCGAGATGCTGAACTTCGCGGGCGCCCTGCGCGCCGCCCGCGGCGAGCCGGCCGAGGCCGTCCAGTTCCACCTGGAGGCCGCCGCGCTGGCCGAATCCGCCGAGGAGACCTACGAGCGGGGGCGCGCCCACCATCTGCTGTCCGATGCGTACTCGCGGCTCGGCCGGGGCGACGAGGCGGCACGTCACGGGGCCGAGGCGGCGGCGATCTTCGCGCTGTGCCGCACCCCCGCCCCGTCGGACGCGATCTTATCGACGCGCGCGGCGAAAGGTACGGCCAAAAGTCCCGTCACAACCGGTTACAAATCCCCTGACTTCGGCGCGGTCGCGCGTGGAAGCTTCTTGAGTGACGCGATCGATACTCTCTCCGACGGGCGCTTCGTCGGACTCGTCACCGACCCCGACGTCCACCGCAAACCCTCGTTTCGCCGAAGGACCCCGCATGGACAGTGGCGCGCTCGCGGCGCCGGTACTGCGCCTGGGAC
>NZ_DASQPW010000248.1:0-11738 GCF_035643755.1 Stackebrandtia sp.
TCAACGAGTTCTCCGCGGCGGCCTACATGCACGGCGGGCTGCCGGAGACCACCGAGATCCTGGCGGCCGGCTCGCCCGACGAGGCCGTCGGCCAGATCTCCATGCTCGGCTTCCTCGGCGAGCAATCGGGCAAGCACCTCAAGGACCTGAAGAGCGCCAAGGAAAAGCTGAAGGCCGAACAGGACTCCCTTGACGACGAGATCTCCAAGGCCCGCAAGGCGCAGGCGAAGATGAAGAAGCTGCGCGACCAGGCGGCCACCAATCTGGCCTCCGCGGGCGGCGTCCCGGTCGCGGGACCCTCCCCGTCCAGCGCGCCCGCCGCCGAACCCGCCCCGCGCAACGCCGACGGCTCGCTGCCCGAGGAGGGTTGCAGCGAGGACGATCCCACCACGTCGGGCTGCATTACCCCGCGCATGCTGCACACGCTGCAACAGGCCGTCATCGTCGGCTACCAGAAGGAAACCTCGTGCTATCGCGGATACAACGACGGCGGCGACCACCCCAAGGGCAAGGCGTGTGACTTCACCGTCGGCGCCCACGGGTCCGCGGCCACCGGCTCGGCCAAGGTGTACGGCGACCACGTCGCCGACTGGATGGTGAAGAACGCCCACGCCCTGGGTCTGCGGATCGTGATTTGGTACAACATGATCTGGAATCCGCTGCGGGGCGGCTGGCACGACTACGACGGCGGCCATACCGGCGATCCCAACCTGGACCATACGAACCACGTACACGTATCGGTGCTCTTAGCCTGGCGCTGGCGGTCCCCGCTTCGGGGGCCGCCGGCGCTTTTTCGGGACGGCGATCGATTACTATCGCGCGTGATACTATCAACAGCGATAGTATCGCCGATGTAACTAATAATCGCTCGGGGGCATGTCGTGGAGTTCGTTGGCCGAATTCAGGAACTGCATCTGTTGCGGCGGGAGCTGAAGCGGATCAAGCCCGCGGAATCGCGGCCAGGCCGCTGCCTGTTGCTTCAAGGGCGGCGACGGATCGGCAAGTCGGCCCTGGTGGAAAAGTTCATCGACGACAGCGGGCTGCCGTCGATGTTCTTCACCGCCGCGCGGCTTGACGCCAATGTGGAGCTTGAGAGGCTGACCGATGCGATCGCGGAGTCCTCGCTTCCGCATCGATCCGTGTTCGCCGAGACCGCGCCGTCCGCCTGGCATGGCGCGCTTCGCCTGTTGGCCGACACCGTCCCCGACGACAAGCCGTCCGTCCTCGTCCTCGACGAGGTTCCCTATCTCATGGACAAGGTCGACGGGTTCGAGGGATCCCTGCAAGCCGCCTGGGACAGATACCTGAGCAGAAAACCGGTGCTGCTCCTGTTGATCGGCTCCGATCTGTCCATGATGGAGACGCTCAACGCGTACGACAGGCCGTTCCACCAACGCGGCACCGAGATGGTGCTCGGCCCCCTCAACCCCGCCGAGCTGTCCACAATGCTCGGGCTCGCCCCGGCGGAGGCGTTTGACGCCGCCCTGGTGACCGGCGGGCTGCCACTGATAGCCGCCGAATGGGCCCACGGCGCCCCGATGTGGGACTTTCTCGCCGAGGCGCTGGCCAACCCCACCTCGGCGCTGTTGGTGTCGGCCGAACGCACCATCGCCGCCGAATTCCCCGCCGAAGCCCGCGCGGACTCCGTGATCGAGGCCGTGGCCGGCGGCGAACGCACCTTCAGCAACATCGCCAGGGCGGCGGGCAACATCGCGCACCCGACCCTCAACCGCGCCCTGAACGTCCTGGTGGCCAAGGGAATCGTCACCTCCGCGCTTCCGCTGTCCACCCGGCCGTCCAGGGAGCGCCGCTACTGGGTCACCGACCCTTACCTGAGGTTCTGGCTGCGCTTCCTCAAACCCGCCATGCCCGAGATCGAACGCCTGCGCGGCGATCTGACGCTGGCGAACGTTCGCCGCGGATGGTCGAGTTGGCGCGGACGGGCCGTCGAACCTTTGATCCGAGCGGCCCTGGCCCGCCTCCTCCCCGACAGCCAGCTGCCCGCGGCACGGGCGATCGGCGGCTACTGGACCCGCGGCAACGACGTCGGGATCGACATCGTGGGCGGCGACCGCGAGCCCATCGCCAAGGAGCTGCTCTTCATCGGGTCGATCAAGTGGCTCGACAACGCCGCATTCGACGATCACGACTTCGCCGCCCTGCGCAGACATGGGGACCACCTGACGTCGAAGCGCCTCCCGCTGGTCGCGGCGTCAAGGGCAGGGATTTCCGCCGCCGGAGTCGACGCGGAGTACGGCCCCGACGATCTGATCGCGGGCTGGTCGGGGTGACGGCGCACCTCAGCCGGAACCGCCGCCGTCATTTGTCGAAATAGCCCGTTTCGCCGCCCTTGTGTTCGGCGTCCGCCTCGTATTTGTTGACCGTTCCGGTGGCCTCGGCCGCCGCCTCGGCCGCCAGGTACATCCCGGCGAACTTGATCCCGTACTTCCGCCACTGCTGGTCGCGGTGGTACTTCTCGTGCGCCAGCGTGACGTGGTAGCCGCCGTGGTTCGGGTTGGACTGCTGCTCGAACTCGTCGAAGGTCTTATACGGGGTGACGAACGTGTCGCCGAAGGTGGTGCCGCCGCGGGCGTACATGTACTTCGGCGCATTGACACACGTCATCATGCCGTCGATCTCCTTGCAGGTGCCGCCGTGGCTCTCCACGTTCTTCTTGGTCAGCCAGCCCAGCGTCTGCGACTGCATCTTCTTGGGCACCAGGAAGTTGAACGCCGGGCTGGAGGCCATCAGCACCACCGCCTCCCAGTACCCCGCGACGTCCTTGAGGTCGTCCATCGGGCCCTTGCCGTTGGGACCCTTCTCGTTCAGCGGCAGGCCGACCTGCATCAGCGCCTGGCGGGCGGCGGTGTCGGCGGTGTGGGCCGCGTTGAGCGCCCCCGACATCAGCTTGTTGGCCGACTCGGCGAGACCGATGTTCTTGGCGTGATCGTCCTTGGCCTTCGGGGTGGCCTTGGAATAGGGCCCCCATTTGTCTTCGCGCCATTGGTAATCCACTGTGCCCTTCGTGGCGTCGTAAACCGCCTCGGGAAGGGTTTTGGCGATCGACTCGCCACGCCTCGCGTCCTGTTGTGCCGTCGACATCGCCGAGGCGAGGTCTCCCGCCACCCTGGACATCGACGACAGCTTGCCGCGCACCTCGTCGAGGTCGCCGACGTGGGCGGCCATGGTGGTGTTGGCCTGGGCTCCGTCGCGGCTGCCCCACACGGAGGTGAGCTTGGAGCGGAGGGCGTCGACGTCCCCGCCGTGCGATTGGGCCTGTTTCGAAAGCGCGGACAAACTGCTGGCGGATGTGGCAAGCCGATTGACGTCAAGATCGCGCAATTGTGCGAATTCCATGGAAAAACACTAATAGGTAAATGCGCGTTTTTCAATATCCACAGGGGATGGACGTCTATTATTCACCCGATTCGTCCATTTGATCCAGCGCGGGCTGCACCGAATCCACGAACGTCTGGAAGTCCGGGCCCACGATGCCCGCCTGATTGCGGGTCGCGGTGAGCGCCAACTGAATCACCGCGCGGATCTGCGGGTCGTGGATGTCGGGCATCACGAGGTACACCTGGCATTGCACCAGATCCACCGGCGTGCCGTCCTTGTCGAGCGTCATGCGCACCAGCTGCGTGGTGGCGGGGGCGTCGTCGGAGCCGGCGTCATCGCGGTCGGTGAGCGCCACGTCGGTGGCGATCTTCTCCAGGCGCTCGATCGACTCGTCGGCTATCTCGTGCAGGGTCGCCGGGTCGGTGCGCAGCTCGCCGCTGATGGTGATGTTGGCGGTGAAGTTGTCGTACGACGCCCGATGCAGCGCCACGAACGCCGCTCCCGGCGCCCCCACCTCGTCCGGCGGGGCGGCTTCCCAGCCGTCCGGCAGTCGAAACTCGATGGGGACGGGGAGCGTAGAGACCATGAAAATCTTCCGTTCGCGTTGGATGGCGGCCGGGCCGTTACCCGAATGGGTTATGGAAATGTGGGTGGGGGATCTTACTTATCAGGTCCCCAGCCTTATGGGCCACGTCCGTCACTGTCTTCTTGATCTTGGGTGGATCGATGGTGATCTGAGCGCCGAGCTTACCGCCGATTCCCAGACCCGCGCCGAACTTGCCGCCGATGGTCCACTTGCCGTCCTCGCCCTTGCCGAAGGTGACATTGGCCTCGACGCCCGCGCCGACCCAGCCCTCGGCGTTCACACCCGCGCCGACCCCGCCGACGTCGGCGTTGAAGTTCTCCGTGGCCTTCAGGCCCACCATCGCTCCGGCGTCGGCCGACAGGCCGTCCTTGCCGACCTTCGCGTTGAGCTCGGCGTCGGCCCCGGCCTGTGCCGTGGCGATGTTGCGGATCGACGCCGGGCCTCTCTCCAGGACGTCGACCTGGGTGACCTTCGCGCCGACCATGCCGTTGACGCCGAGCTTGAGGTTGCCGTCGCTGGTGGTCAACGCCGCGTTGCCCTGGACGCCCAGCACGCCGATGGTCTTGTCGGTGAGCTTGGTGCCGTTGGCGAAGGTGTGGTTGTACTGGCGGTTGTACTGCAGGCCCCAGGTGCGGCTGACGTTGGCGAGGTTGATCGCCACCTCGGGCTTGTAAGGATTGCGCGGGACCAAGTTGCCGTTCGCGTCGGTCTGCGGCGCGTTGAGCACCGGGGTGCGGCCCAGGGTTCCGTTCGGCTGGATGTAACGGTACGAACCGTCCCATTTGTTCATTCCGGTCGTGGGATCCATCAGGACCCCCGGACCGTTGATCCGCTGGTTGTTGCGTCCGAAGTACTGGTTGTAGTCGGCGATCAGCGGGATGGTCCCGGCGTTGCCCACGGACTGGAACAGCCCGACCGGGCCGATGTTCCACGCGCCCATGGGATTGGCGACGCCATTGACGGTGTGCAGACCCAGCGCCTTGGGGTCGTTGGTCGGGGTGATGGTCGGAACGGCGCCGGCGATCTTCTGGAAGGCGCCCTGCGCCACGGTGTCGACCTTGGTGGCCGCCTTGATGGCGTCGTCGACCAGCTGGTTGGCCTTCTTGACCAACCCCACGTTGTGCTGGTAGTCGGCCTTGGCCTTCGGGGTCGCCTTGTCGTACGGGCCCCACAGGTCGTCGCGCCACTTGTAAGTGGTCTTTCCGCTGTTGGGGTCGGTCTCGGCGCCCTGGATCGTCTTCACGATCGAGTCGGCGTGATCCGCCTTTTCCTTGGCGGGCTTGAGACCCGAGGCCAGCCGGGTGGTGGCGTTGGCGGCCTTGGAGAGGTTGTCGCGAATGTCGTCGAGACTTTGTACATGGCCTTGCAGTGATTTACCCGCGGTCGAGCCGTCCTGGGTCGGCCATACACCCGGGATCTGCCCCTTGTGCCCGTTGAGTTGTTCTCCGTGCGTCCCAGCCTGAGTTGACATGCCCTTGAGGGCTTTGCCCCGCGCTTCGATGGCGGAGATGTCGAGTTTTCTGAGTTGACCGTAATCCATTGCGGAGTCCTTGCCGGAGGTCCTGGGGAAGGAGTGAGGGTCGGTGCGGTGTCGGGATACACCGCACCGACCGTCGAATGTCGGTCAGGCCAACTTGTCGCTGATGGCCTTGCCCGCGTCGGAGGTGGGCCCGTCCGATTTCACGGCGTTGCCCCATGTGGCGTCGAGTTGGGCGTACGCGTTGGAGACGCTGTGCATGGTGCGACCGGTCAGGTGGATGTTCTGGCCGATCTTGTTGCTGTGGTCTCCCCACGCCTTGGCCAGCTGCGAGATGACCGCCGCCGACTCCAGTCCCTCGAGGTCGGCGTGGCCTTCGATCTCGGTCAGGTGGGCCTGGATCTTCTTCTTGAAGGCCGCACCGAGATCGGCGACGTCACCGGCGATCTTGCTGACCGGGTGGGTGTGGATGTCGAGATCGTCGCCGCCCATTACATCGCGCTTCCACTACCGATGACAACGGGCGCGCTGTCGTCGCGGGTCCACACCATCTCGTCCTCGGTGAGCCAGGTGTGGTCGCCCTCGCCGTCGTCCCCTTGGGACGGTGCGCCGGCGGCCCCCATGGGAGCGCCGCCGAACAGCCCGCGGTTCGGATCGTTGGAGGAGCTGGCCTTGGCGGCCGGGCGGCCGCGCTCGCCGCTGGCACCGCCGGCCATACCGCCGCCGGTTCCCATGCCCGCGGCGGCCAGACCCGAGGCGGGTCCGGCACCCATGCCGCCGCCCATTCCCCCGCCGGAGGAGGGGGCCGCGGTGGCGACGCCGCCGGCGGACACCGGGCTGGCGGCACCGCCGACGCCCGTGCCGGCCAGACCGGAATCGGTGGGGGAGGAACCGGAGTAGCCCATGCCGTCGTCGGCGTGGCCGTCGTAGGCACCGGTGGAGTCCACGGCGGAGTCGTCGTAGCCGGGGGCGCTGGACTCGCCGGAGTCACCGGAGGCCGTCGAGGCGGCGTCAACGGCCGCGTTGGCCGCCGAAACCGCGCCGTCGCCGGCGTTGGGGAAGGTGCGGGGGGCCGGCTTGGGTGAGTGCCACATCGAACCCATGACGGTCTGGTAGACCGCCGCCATGGTCTCCATGATGGCCGCCAGACCCGGCTGGGCGGCCAGTTCCTTGGCCGCGCGCTCCAGCGGGCTGGACGCCTCGACGACGGCGATGATCGGCGCCGCGGCGGCCTGGGCCGTGGTGATCGCCGCGGCGATCTGCTTCAGGCCCCGGTGCATGTCGCCGGCGTCGTCGCCGATCTGCTTGGCGTAGGTGGACAGTCCGTCGAGGGTGTCGCCGAAGGCCTGGCCGTCCTGCTTCTGCCAGAAGGGCTTGACCTCGGTGGCCCGGGCGGTCAGCTCGCCGTTGACGCTGTCGGCCGACTCGGCCGACGTCTTCCAGCCGTCGGCGGCGGCCTCGACGGCACCGGCGTTGGCGGAATTGATGAACAGCACCAGCTGTTCGTAGGGCATCGCTGCGTAAATTCCCATGTTCAATCCTATTTAGAGAGACGTCGACCGGAACGGCACGTAGACGGACCCGGCATCGTGGGTTCCCTGGGTTTCGAGCTCGCCGTAGAGGTTCAGCGCGTTGGCGGTGGCCCCCTTGGTGCCCTTCAGCGCGCTTCCCAAGTGGCCGAAGGTCTGGCTGTACTCGCCCTGCAGGCGGGCGTGCATCGTGACGGCTTCCATCGCCTCGGGGAACAGGCCCATCGTGGCGGCGACCGCGCCGGCGACGGCGGCGCCCCCCGCGGCGGCGTAGCCGTTCAGGGTCTCGAAGACCGGGAGGAAATCGGAGATCACCTGGGGATGGATGTCGGCGTCGCCGGACACGTCCGCACCCCCGCCGGAGGCGGAAAAGGAACCGGACGCCGAGCCATTGCTGTTGACGGTGGCGCTCGCGCTGCCAACCGGAGCCGCGGCGGGAACCGGATTCGGTTCGGGCTTGGCGGAGTTGACTTCGGGCTTTTCAGGAGCGTCCGAAATTCCACCCGAGATGTTGACACCTGGCTTCATGACCATGGCATGTGGCCTTTCGAATTGTCGGTTGGAGAAAGGGTATCGGAAATTGGTTAGAGTGTGAAGTCTTTGGATGTGTCGATTCCCGGTCTCTTATATGAGATCCCGAGTTGTCAACAAGACTTCATGTCTCCTCAAGGGACGTTATTTGGTGATATCAATAATCCGCGCAATTGACTATGATTAATGCGATAAATTGGACATATCGCGATTTAATCGCATCAACCGGCCTTGCCACTGGCGGGCAGTCCATCCTTGGCCTTGGACGGATCCAGCGTCGGCCCCTCGGGAACCAGATCCAGCAGCGCGGCGGAGACGTTCTGCGCCTTGGAGTTGGTGTAACCCAGCAGCTCCGCGGCCTTTCCCTCCAGCGGATACTTCACGCCGGTGTCGGTGAGGACGTACATCGTCCCCGCCGTGTCAGCGTCGCTGGACTGCGGATGCACCAACACGCCCTTGGTGGGCGGGACCGTGACGTGCTCGACCGTGCCGCTGTTGCTGTCGGCGCTGTCGGGGCTGGTGCCGGTGAAGATGTTGATCACCTTGGGGGTCTTGCGATACACCATCAGGGTGGTGTGGGTTCCCTTGTACGTGGCGCACACCGCCGAGTCGTCGGTGTTCATGTCGAAGGAATCGGGGATCGCCTGCGGGAAGGACTGCGGCTCGAAGTCGTCGGTCTCGTTGGCGTTGATGGTGTCGCCGTCGACGGACACCGGATCCGACTCGCCGCCCTTCTTGTTGCGCATCATGCGTTCCATGGTCTTGCCGATCTTGGCGAAGTGCCCGCCGGTGACCACGTAGGTGTCGCCGCCGTCGGTGGGCCGCGCCAGCTGGCCGTTGTCCACGCTGGCGCCGTCGATCTTGGCGTTGGAACCGGCGTCCTTGACATTGGGCACCAACAGATCCGGGCCCTGCGGAATGCCCGCCAGGAAACGCTTGGTGACCAGCTGCGGGGGGTTCTGCAGCTCCAGCGCGGTGAGCACCTTGGTGTCGGTCTTCAGCTTCTTGTTGTGCCACAACACGTAGACCTTGCCGTCGTCGTCCTGCACCGCGGCGGCCCGCTTGTCGCCGATCAGGGTGTCGCCGGAGGGGTGCCGGTCCAACATGATGTGGCTGAGCCGCTGCTTGTGGTTTTCCAGCACCGGGGCGCTGCACAGCTGCCACGTCGGCTTGATCAGGGAATCGTTGCCCGGGATGGCATCCGGGGCGCCGGCGATGCCGATCTTGTTGGCGCGCGGGATCTTCGACAGCTCCGCCGTGGTGACGTGCTCGATGTCGTCGTCGTTGACGGTGTCGGAGAAGGCCAGCTTGGCCGACACCAGGTTCTGGGTGGGAAACAGGACGTGCTGGGCGCCAACGTAAATGTAGGTGGCGCCGGTGTTCTTGTCGATGAGGATGGTGTCGTGCTTGGCGGTGCTCCAGTCGCCACCGGGAAAGATCAATCCGACGACCCAGAAGCCCCCGAAGATCAGCGCCGCGATGACGGCGCCGACGATCGCCGAGATGGCGGTGCGTCGCATCGGCAGTTCCAGGGCCTCGGGATTGTCCGAGACCATCGCCGAGACGATGCGGCGAGTGACGAATCGATACGCCTGTACCTGTTCGCGCTTTGTCCGCATTTCGGGGTGCCTCCAGAATATGCGAGTTTGTCTATCTCGTCCGATATCACTTCTTTGTCCACCCGCACATAGTGTGCAAATTGGATGGCGCTTGAAAATGTTATCGTCAGCGGCAGTCAATTACACCGAAGTATTGATACGGTGCTATTGATGCCATCCGATGGAAGCACTCTATAGCCCACCCCGGCTGCCATGAAAGGACGACCATGGCGACCACCGGTCTTCCGGTTCATCGTCCGCGATTGAGTCTCGGGCCGATCAGCCTTGTCCGTCTCGTGGCCTGCGAAATCCTTGCCGCCGGCGCATTCCTGGCGTGGATGGCGCCGCGACCGGTGGCCTACGGCGCCATCGGGGTCGCCGCCGTCGGGATCCTCGCGGTGCTGTTGTCCGGAACGCGTGGGATCGACCGCCGCGTTCTGTTGCGACTCCGAAGAGGACGTTTGCGCAAGCGCGTCGCCGCCTCGCGCGTCGCCGGGGACGCCCTGGCGGTGCTGGCGCCCCGGCTCCAGATCGTCAGCGTCACCGAACGCGACAAGGAGTTCGGCGTGGCCTTCGACGGCCAGGGCTGGTTCGCCGGGATCGCCCTGGAGACCGACGATCCCGCCGCGCCCGCCGGGCTCGGCGCCGCCACCGTCAGCTCGGTGGCCCAGGTGCTCGCCGACGCCCCCGGCAACGTCACCGGGATCCAGATCGTCTCCCACATGGTGCCGACGCCCAGTGTGGAGCTCGACCCCGACGCCGCCTGCATCGAGTCCTATCGGGAGCTTCTGGGCAACGACCCGGTGGTCTCGCACCACGCCACCTGGTTGGCGATCCGGCTCGACGTGGACGCCGCCCTCCCCGTGTCGGAGGAACGCGGCGGCGGCGTCGAGGGCGCCCGCCGCGCCGTGACGTCCGTGGCCGGCCGACTGCTGCGGCGGCTCGCCGACGCCGGGGTCACCTTCCGGGTGCTGGGCGCCGACGGTCTGCGCGTCGCCCTGACCCACTCGATCTCCGGCGAGACGATCTCGGCGGCGCTGGCCCAACAGGCCGTCGAGGAATGGAAGGCCTGGCGCCTGGGCTCCCTGGCACACGTGACCTTTGGCATGGACGGCCGCATCCGCGACATCAACGCGATGCGTCGCTTGTGGACGGCAATGGCCATGGTCTCGTCCTCGTTCTCCACCGTGTCGGTGACGTTGCGTCCCTGGAGGCGCAGCGAGACCGGCGTCAGTCTGGTGACCATGAACTCCCTTCTTCGGGTCGCCTACGACGACGATGTGGACGATGGCGTGGCCGACGAGCTGGTCGGCGCCGCGCGCGAATGCGGCGTCCGGCTGTGGCGCTTCGACGGTGAACAGGCCGCGGCCACCTATGCCTCCGCTCCCACCGGCGGCGGCTTCGGCGGCCGGTGACACCCGACAACCCAATGAAGACGAGGAGACAACGATGAACGCAGGTAACGGCGACGCCGACATGAAGCCCGAGGATGTGTTCGGTCACGTCCTCGACCTTCGCTCCACGGCGACGCGCCTCGGCACCAGCATCGACGCCGCCGACCACGGCATCACCATGGAAATGCAGGACCTGGAGACCACTTCGGCGTTCAAGGACTTCAAGACCAAAGAGGTCAAGAACTGCCGCGATGTCAAGGAGCGCCTCGACAAGCACGCCGGTGCCATGCAGGTCACCGTGACCAATTACCGGGCCCTCGACCAGACCAAGGTCGAAAACTGGCTGCAGGGCAAGAAGTGAGAGGCTGATCCGATATGGCATTGACGTGGCAAACCCTGAAGACCCTGGATACCTCGCCGATCACCACGGCGGCAGAGGGTCTCGGTCGATTTGGCAAGCTGCTTGACCAGGGCGAGCAGGAGGTCAAGCACCACGCGTCCAATGTGTCCAAGGCCTGGACGGACGAGGCGGGCGACACCGCCGTCCAGAAGGTGGACGCCGAACGCAAGCCCCTGACCATGTCCAGCGGCAACATGACCAAGGCCAAGGGCATCCTGACGGATCTACAGTCGACGCTGGCCTCGTGCAAGCAGCGGCTGCTCACCGAGCTGGGCAACGTCCGCAAGGGAATCTCGGCGCCCACCATCGGCGGCGACGGCACCGTCACCGCGAACTGGGCCCAGGGTTCACCCAACTCGGCCGTCGGTGGCACCGACGCGAAGTGGCCCGAGCCGGGAACCACCGCGGCGGTGCCGTACCACACCAAGTTCGGCACCGAGCAGGGCGAGACCGCCGGGCACTCCGCGGCGATCAAGAAGATCGTCAAGGAGGCCAACGACGCCGACAAGAAGGCCAAGCAAGAGCTGGACGCCCTGAGCGGCAAGAAGGGCGCCGACGACTCCGACGGCTCCGGCAAGGGCAACGACGACGGAGGCGGTAAGAACGACGGCGGCGGCTCGGGCAGCGACGACGGAGGCGGCGGCAGCGATGGCGGCGGCGCCGGAAGCGACGATGGCGGCGGCAGCGGAGACGACAGCGGCGGCGGCGAGGATCCCGGTTCCGGCGAGGACCCGGGCAGCGGCGGCGACGGCTCCGACCCCGGCAGCGGATCCGACCCGGGCAGCGGCGAGGACCCCGGTTCGGGTTCCGACCCCGGCACCGGCGACGACACCTACGATCCCCCCGCCGACGACGGCGGCCTGGCCGGCGGCGACGTCGGACCG
>NZ_DASQPW010000249.1:0-7946 GCF_035643755.1 Stackebrandtia sp.
CGCCTGTCGACGCGGCCCGCCCCGCCGATCTCTCCCGCGCCGCCCGCAGTGCCCGCGCCCGTGCCCAGCATGGAGCCCCATCGGCACAACGAGCTGGTGCCCGTGCAGAAGACGTCCGAGGAGGACCGCCGCAAGGAGAAGCCGCGTCGGCTTCCCAAGCCGCCCAAGCACAAGGACCGCTCGGCGGCCCAGGAGCTGGCGATCACCGAGATCGCGGGGCACGCGACGTTCACGCCGACGGCCGTCACCGCCTGGTACAAGCTGCCCGAGGTCCGCTGGGCGTTTCGGCCCGACGCCGAGCGCGAGGCGCTGATCTCCGCGATCTCCGAGCAGTACGCGGGAATGGCCGGGTACCGCCTGCACCTGCGGCGCACCACCCGACCCTTCCCCGCCGACCAGTGGGCGCGCACCGTCGACAACAACACGCCGCGGCCGCTGCCCGCGGTGGCGGGGGCGGCGAGCTGGGGCGACCACCTGGTCAACGCCCAGCACCACCTGCACCAGGTGCAGCACGCCGAGGGCGAGACCTACCTGGGCATCAGCTTCGCCCGCCGCACGCTCACCGACACGCTCGGCGAGAAGTTCGGCCGGGTCTTCAACCGGGGCACCAAACACAGCGAGCGCACCCGCATCGAGCGGGCCACCGAGCAGTTCGACGAGGTGCTGGGCGCCTACGGCGTGCGGGCGCGGCGCGCCACCAGCCACGAGCTGGAGTGGCTGATCTACCGCTCGGTGGCGCTGGGCATGGACCCGCCGAACCTGCTGTCGTCCGTCCGCAATGGCCTATGGGAGCCGGGCGACGTACTGGCGCTGACCGAGCACATCGAGCGATACCGCACCCCGTACGGCTCGACCGTCAAGCTGGTCAATCGGCTCACCGACGAGGAACGGCACGTCGCGGTGTTGACCGTGGGCCGCATGGAGGACCTCGAGATCCCCGAGCGGCACGAGCCGTGGCTGCACTTCCACGAACGGGCGCCGTGGCCCATGGAGATCTCGTCCCGCATGGACGTTCTGGGGCCGGGCGAGGCGTTTCGCAACCTGGAGCACCGCCTGCGGATGATCCGCTCCCAGCAGCACGACTACGACGAGCACGCCATGGACGCACCGCCCGAACTGGAGCGTCTGGCACAGCGCGCCCTCAACGTCGGCGACGAGATGACGACCGGCATGGCCACCGACGCGGCCCGCATTCACGGCTGGCACCGCCTGGCGGTGTCGGCCGACGACCGCGACGAGTGCCTGGAGCGGGCCCGCAAGGTGATCCAGATGTACAACCGGGATCTGCGGCTCTCCTTGCAGCACCCCAAGAATCAGGACTGGCTGGCCCGCGAGTTCGTCCCCGGGGAGCCGGTGGCCAACACCGGTTACCTGCGCCGGATGCCGGTGCGGCTGTTCGCGGCCTCGCTGCCGCAGGCGGCATCCACCGTGGGCGATCACCGCGGCGACCTCATCGGGCGCACCAGCGGCACCTGCCGCCGCCCGGTATTCCTGGATCTACATTTCCCGATGGAGATCCGGGAGCGCTCGGGTCTGGCGGTCTTCGTCGCCGAGCCCGGCGGCGGTAAGTCCACATTGATGGGTTCGCTGGGCTACCTGGCGGCCCGCCGCGGCGTCCAGGTGACCCTCCTGGACCCGTCGGGCCCGCTGGCCCGGCTGTGCGAGATGCCGGAACTCAAGCCCTACAGCAAGGTGCTGAACCTGACCGGCTCCGAGCCGGGGACCCTGGCGCCGTACGCGCTGATCCCCACCCCGAAGCGGGAGCACTGGGACACCGGCCCCGAGGCCGACCGCGAGTTCCACATCGCGGTGTCCAACGCCCGCGCCGAGCGCCGCATGCTGGTGCAGGACATCTGTTCCATGCTGGTGCCGCCGCAGGTGGCCCGGGAGGCCAACACCGCCCGGCTGCTGCGGCACGCCGCCCGCCAGGTGCCGGCCGAGGAAACGTCCACACTGGAAGACATCGTGGACTGCCTTCAGGACCAGGGCGAGGAGGGCTCGGAACTGGCGGCCCTGCTGCTGGACACCGCCGAGATGCCGCTGGCCATGCTGTTCTTCGGCTCCCCGCCCGCGGACATGCTCACCGACGACGCGATCCTCACCGTCATCACCATGGCGGGCCTGCGGCTGCCCGACCTGAAGATCGAGCGCGAGTACTGGTCCGCGGAGGAGGCCCTGGCGCTTCCCATGCTGCACACCGCCCACCGCCTCGCGGTGCGGCGCTCCTACGGCGGCGACATCAACCGCCGCAAGCTGGTCGGCCTCGACGAGGCGCACTTCATGGAGGGCTGGCGATCGGGCCGATCCTTCCTGGTGCGCATGGCGCGCGACTCCCGAAAGTGGAATCTCGCGGCGCTGGTGGCCTCCCAGAACCCCACCGACATCCTGGGCCTCGACGTCCAGAACCTGGTGTCGACGGTGTTCGTGGGCCGCATCGCCGAGGACCCCGAGATCGCCGCCGAGGCGCTGCGGATGCTGCGGGTGCCGCGCGACGTCGGCTACGAGCAGACCCTGGCGTCGCTGTCCGAAATCGACAGCACCGGCACCGCGAAGCTCCCCTACCGCGAGTTCATCATGCGCGATGTGGACGGACGGGTGCAGCGGATGCGCGCCGACATCTCCTACGTGCCGGGTCTTCTCGAACACCTCGACACGACGCCCGGTGGCCGCGAGGCCGCCGAACGCCCCGCCAACGCCCCCACCGAGATGGGAACGGCGTCACAACGCACCGGACCGGCCGGAAGCCAGATGGGATCGGGATAGCCATGACTGCCCCTCAACGACTTCGACGAATCTTCGTGCGCCTGGCCGTGGTGGGAGTGGCGGCCGGTGGGGTGTTGTTGTTCAGTTCGGGAACGGCCAACGCGGACGGCAAGTGCTCCACCGTCGAGTGGCACAACAAACCCAGCGAGTGTGCGAAAAAGTTGCCCGCTGAACCCAAGAGTATGTGCAAGGAGCCGCCGGTGGCCGAGGCCCCCGACGCGGGTATGGCGGGATGGTTCGCACAGGAACCCGAGTGGTATCACGACAAGAAGTACAAGAACGTTAGAGTCCCCGAGGGACAGTATACTGTATATGGATACGGCGGTTACCAGCTTCCCACTTACGATCTGGGATGTGCCGGAGATGCGGTACCCAGCAAGGACGGCGCGGGCAACTCGATGGCCAATCTCGAGTTCACCATCGCCACCGGGATCATCGGCGCTTCCAACGGCCTGCGCGAGGCGGCCTGGGAACCGGCCGGGATGTGGGGCTGGGCCGACAAGTTCGTCTCCAAGGCCACCCACGCGATCTACACCAAGGTGTTCTCCCCGTTCGGCGCGATCACGGTCGGACTCGTTGGCCTGTACCTGATCTGGCGCTCGCGCCAGGCCGACATGTCGATGGCGGTCACCACCGCGGGCTGGGCGGTGTTGGTGCTCATCGTGGTCACCGCCGTGGCGCGCTGGCCCGTCGAGTCGGCCAACTTCGCCGACGAGGGGCTCACCCAGTCGTTGAGTGTCGTGCAGGACGCGATCGGACCGCCCGCCGACAATAACTGTTCCGGTTCCTGCAAAGACTTGCGAAGCCCAGCGATGCGCGCATCGGACATGGCCACCGGTGAGATCCTTTACGAGAACTGGATTCGCTCCGAGCTTGGCCAAAACGAAAAAGTCACCTACAAACGAGACTCCAAAGGCGATGTCGTCAAGGACGGCAATGGAGATCCCGTAGTCAAGAGCGGTAACACCGCGTACAAGTACGGTCCCGCACTTTACGATGCGACAGCCTTCACCTGGGAGGAGATCCGAAAGGCCCGTTCTGACTCTAACGAGCGCCATCGCATCGTTGCCTCTAAGGAAGCCGAGTGGCGCAATGTCGCCGCCGCCATCAAGAAGGAGGACCCGGAGGCCTACCAGAACCTCACCGGCCAAAACGGCTGGGACCGGGCCGGAACCGGGCTGTTGGCGATCCTGTCGGCGCTGTTCTTCGCGCTGTTCGACATCACCGCGTCCATCCTGATCATCCTGGGATTCCTGTTGATCCGCTGGGCGGTGGTCGCGTTGCCCCTGATCGGCACGATCGCGATCCTGCGCCCGGCCTCGGGCGGCTTCAAGCGCCTGATATCGGCCGTGGTCGCCGCGATCATCAACGTGGTGGTGTTCGGTGTCGCCGCGGCGGTGTATCTGTTCGCGGTCAGCCAGATCCTGTCGGCCGGAATACCCGGCTGGCTCCAGGTCACCCTGATCGCGTTGATCGGCGCGGCCGCCTGGATGCTGCTGAGACCCTACCGCCGCATAGGTTCCCTGCGCGGCGGCTCCAGCATCGCCGACGCCGCGCTCGGGCGCCGACGATCCACGGTGAACGTCAACCAGAAGATCACCATCAAGGACAAGACCGGCCGCCCCGAGGACGTCGCCGAGGACGCCGCGGCGGATGCCAAGTCCAGCAAGGAACCCCTGATGGCGGCGTCCAAACGCGGCGGCGGCCGCTCCCCCACCAGCCCGTCGGCGGGTCTGCCGTCGCGTCCGGCGCCGGGCCGCTCCGACAGCGGCTCGCGGTCGGGCTACTCGGTCTACCGCCCCAGCGGTTCCGGCAGCGGCTCGCGGGCCGGTGACCGTCCCCTGGTGACGGTGCGTCCCGATTAGGAGTCCCACCCCATGACCCGGAAAGTTATGCGGCTGTTGGGGTCGCGCTACGGCATCGCGGCGATCCTGCTGCTGGCGGTGATCGCCGTGGTGGTGATCGCCAAGGCCAACAGCGATCCCAACCCCGGCAACGGCGTCAACAACGGCTCGACGTACTCCGACGACGCGGGCAGCGGCGCGCCCAACGACGGCATGGAGGACCCGGGCTCGGACGCCAAACCCTCCAGCAATCTCCCGGCCAAGGCCGTGGACAACGCCAAGGCGTTCACCAAGGCATACATCGACACGGATAAATCCCAGAAGGACTGGTTCGCGGGCATCAGCCCGTATCTGACCGGCGAGAAGAAGCAGGAGCTGAAGCAGACCGATCCGTCGCGGGTGCCCATCAAGGAAATCCGGGGCAAACCGGAGCTGACGGGCAATAATGTCAACTTTCAGACCGACGCGGGTTTGCTGTTGCTGCGGATGGTCGAGCAAGATGGAAAGTGGCTGGTCGACGGGATCGATTTCCAGAACCCTTGAGCCGTCGACACCGCCGAACCCCGTAGCCACCTAACCAACGGACACACCACATGGAGACCAACGCCGAGGCCACCGAGCCCGAGGTCGACGGTGCGCTGCGTCGCCGCGTCCGCAAAAGACTCTGGTGGTCGATCGCGGCGGGCGCCATGGCCCTGTTGTGCTGCGGCGGCGTGGTCGTCTACATCATCTCGCTGACCCTGTCGGCCAGCGACGACTGGGCGATGAACACCACGGGCTGCGGCTCCGGCGACACCGTCGATGTGAACGGGCCCTTGCCCTCGGTGCGTCACCTCAACAAGGAGCAGATGGGCAACGCCGCCACCATCGTCCAGACCGGACAGAAGCTGGACGTGCCGCCGCGCGGCTGGATCATCGCCGTGGCCACCTCCATGCAGGAGTCCACACTGCACAATTACGGGAATCTGGGCACCAGCAACGACCACGACTCGCTGGGCCTGTTCCAGCAGCGCCCCTCCAAGGGCTGGGGCACCCCCGACGAGGTCACCGACCCGGTGCACGCGTCCACCAGCTTCTACAAGAGCCTGCGGAAGATCCCGCACTGGCAGGAGCTGGATCTCACGGTGGCCGCCCAGACCGTGCAGCGCTCGGCCTTCCCCGACGCCTACGCCAAGTGGGAGCCGATGGCCACGGACGTGGTGAACTCGCTGACCGACGGCGCGGGCCGCGCCG
This sequence comes from Stackebrandtia sp., assembly GCF_035643755.1. Classification (NCBI taxonomy): domain Bacteria; kingdom Bacillati; phylum Actinomycetota; class Actinomycetes; order Glycomycetales; family Glycomycetaceae; genus Stackebrandtia; species Stackebrandtia sp. The sequence continues at coordinate 5,841 of NZ_DASQPW010000249.1, forward strand.
CGGCCGACAACGGCAAGGCCGGCAGCTGCGCCAAGGGCGCGCAGATCGCGGCCTCGGGCTGGACGGCGCCGGTGAAGGCGCCGATCGTGTCGGGCTTCCGGCCCCCGGACCGCCCCACCCACTACGGGGTCGACCTGGGTGCCAAGCGCGGCACCGACATCCACGCCGCCAGCGGCGGTGTGGTGATCACGGTGGAGTGCAACGCTTCCCTGAACGGCGCGCCGTACTCGTGCGACAAGGACGGGTCGGTGTCGGTGCTGGGCTGCGGCTGGTACGTCGAGGTGAAGCACGCCGACAACATCATCACCCGCTACTGCCACATGCAGGAGCACCCGTACGTCAAGGTCGGCCAGAAGGTCCAGGCCGGAGAGGTGCTGGGCATCTCGGGCACCTCGGGCAACTCCTCGGGGCCGCACGTCCACTTCGAGGTGCACACCGGCGGGGACGTGGCCACCAACGACAACGCGATCGACCCGATCCCGTTCATGGAGCAGCAGGGCGTCAAGCTCGGTAAGTGACTACCCGCGCGGGACGAAGTCGGGGCGGGCCTCGCCGCGGATGTCCTGGTGCTCGACCGTCTCGTCGCACTGTGGACAATGGAACCGCTGGACGATCTCGGTGCCGCAGGTGTCGTGGACGAAGATCGCGGGCCCGGGGCGCACCCAGCGGTCGCCCCAGGCGGTCAGGGCCATCAGGGTCGGCTTGAGGTCGGCGCCCATCTCGGTGAGCACGTAGTCGTGGTGGTCGGGCCGCCCCGTGGGCACGGCGCGCAGGATTCCGTTGTCCACCAGGGCGTTGAGGCGCTTGGTGAGGATGTTCGGCGCGACCCCCAGGACCTGTTGGAACTGGGAGAAGCGGGTGTAGCCCCGAAAGATCGCGTCGCGCAGGATCAGCAGGGTCCAGCGTTCGCCGACCAGTTCCAGGGTGCGGGCCGCCGAGCACTCCTGCGTGTCGTAGAGCCTTCCCAGCATCGCTTCTCCCAACTTGCTTCATGAAAGTGTCCATGCTAGCGTGATAAAAGCTTACAGACTAGCGTCATGCAAGTAACTTCAGAGAAGGGGCATCCCGCCATGACCACGGGCATCGACGTATACCAACACCTCAGAACCCGGCTCCTCGAGCTCGCCGCCACATTGGACGAATCGGGCGCCGAGGCCCCGGTCCCCGCGCTCCCGCTGTGGACCATCCGCGACACCTACGCGCATTCCGTCGGCGTCGCCGCCGACATCCTGTCGGGCAACACCGACCGGCGCGGCGCCCCCGAATGGACGGCCGTCCAGGTCGAGGACCGCGCCAAGCTCACACTGGACGAAATCTGCGCCGAGTGGACCGCCGCCGCCGACCGCTTCGACGACAGGCTCCGCGCCGACCGGGGTACGTGGCCCAGCGCCTTCGACCTGTGGCACCACGAACAGGACATTCGCGCCGCCCTCGACCTCCCCGTCGACCGCGACCCGGACCGGCTCCGCTTCGTCCTCGGCACCATCGCGCAATCCGCCACCGCCAACTGGCCCGACCACACCCCCGCGGTGCGCCTCGTCGCCGACGACCTCGACGCCGAGTGGCAACTCGGCCCCGACAACCCCACCGCCACGGTGCACGCCAGCGGCTACGAGCTCGCCCGCGTCACGGCGGGCCGCCGCAGCCGCGCCCAGGCCGAGGCGCTCGGCTGGGACAACCCCTCGCCGCACTTCGCGAAGCTGCCCGCCTTCTCCTTCCCCGAGCGGGACCTGGTGGAGTAGCGCCCCCCGCGGCCTATGCTGCCCCGATGACGCCGAGATTGAGAGTCATCGAGCTGATCGTCGCGGATCTGGCCGCCTCACTGGACTTCTACCGCCGCCTCGGCCTCGACATCCCCGTGGGGGCCGAGGCGGACGAACACGTCGAGATCGACCTCGGCGGCGTGCGGATCTCCTGGGACACCGTCGCCCTCATCGAACGCATCAACCCGAGGTACGTCCACCCCTCGGGCGGCCCCCGCGTCGCCCTGGCCTTCGAGTGCGCGACACCCTCCGAAGTAGACACCCGCTACGCCGCCCTCACCGCCGCCGGCGCCCGCGGCGAACTGGCGCCCTTCGACGCCGACTGGGGACCGCGCTACGCCGT